>CACZPE010000415.1 GCA_902782875.1 uncultured Ruminococcus sp.
CGTTGTTGTTCTGCTGCACTGGGGAGTAGAGGATTCCGATGTGGTTTCGGATGCGCAGAGAGTTCTGGCACAGCGCTTTGCCGATGCGGGAACAGACGTTATAATAGGCTCACATCCTCATGTACTGCGTGATATCGAGACCATCAAGGCTTCCGACGGCAGACATGTACTGTGTGCATACTCTCTCGGTAATTTTATTTCCGCACAGAATGTCTCGAGAAATCTTATCGGAGGAGTGCTTAATTTCTCTGTGGATATAACAGACGGCAGTAAAAAGATAGGTTATACCGAGTTTATACCGATCGTGACCCATTATGATGCGAATTATTCAAATATAAGGCTGTACAAGCTGTCTGATTATACCGAGGAACTGGCAGCGTCCCACGGGGTAAGGGCAAATGATGAGTTCAGTCTGCCGTTTATATACAGATATCTTGAAAAGCATCACCTCTATCGTGACAGTGACAGTGAAAACAGTGAGGAAGAAGAATAGAAATGCCGTTATATTACGCTAACTTTTGTACTCGATTGTAGCGTTTTGTTAATAATATGTACATTGATAGTCATTGACATTTCGGGATTTTATGATATTATTATATCATAAAACTTGCTGTACATATATACACAGCGGTTAGAAGGAGGCTTTTTTATGGCATATGTTATTTCTGATGAATGTATCTCCTGCGGTGCTTGCGCAAGTGAGTGCCCTGTTGAAGCAATTTCCGAAGGTGCTGACAAGTACGTTATAGACGGCGATGCTTGCCTTAGCTGCGGAGCTTGCGCAGATGTCTGTCCTGTAGGAGCACCTGCAGAGGAATAAGATACAAAGATATGAGCGGCAGGGTCTGACCCTGCCGCTTTTTGTGTGTTTGCGAGAATTTACAATCTTATATTGATTTTCTTGTAATATAGTATTATAATATATATAAGTCATTTTAAGAGGTATAAGATATGCAAAGAGATCTACAGATCGTAAAGGTATCAGAAGCCTGCCGCAGACGCACGGCGTTCGGCCATCCCTGGATATATGACAATGAAGTGACGGGCGGGGATATCCCTTCGGACGGTGATATCTGCGATGTCATCAGCGATAAGGGAAAGTATGTCGGCTCAGGCTTTTACAATACACATTCAAAGATAAGGGTCAGGATAATATCCACCAACACAAATGACAGGTTTGATGAAGCATTTTTCAGGCGCAGAGTCGAATATGCCTATAATTACAGGAAGGCTGTCATGCCCTCTGAGGACAGACAGGCCTGCAGACTTATATTCGGAGAAGCTGATTTCTTCCCGGGGCTTACTGTTGACCGCTTCAATGACCTGCTTTCGGTACAGATCCTTTCTCTGGGTACGGATATGAGAAAGAATATGATACTTTCTGCTCTGCTTGATATACTCAGAGATGACGGTCAGCAGATAAACGGCGTTTATCTGCGCAATGATGCGGCAATACGTGAACTTGAGGGAATGGAGCAGGAAAAGCGCTGGTACTGGAAAAACGGAGAGGTATCTCCCGAAACGATCATCACGGAAAACGGTATAAAATATGCCGTTGATGTGGAAAACGGCCAGAAAACTGGATTTTTCCTTGATCAGAAGTATAACCGCCGTGCGGCTGCTTCTATAGCAGGCGGCAGGACGATAATTGACTGCTGTACACATACAGGCTCTTTTGCGCTCAACTGTGCAAAGGCAGGGGCAAAGCACGTTACGGCTGTGGATGTTTCTCAGTCAGCTGTGGATATGGCAAGGAAAAATGCTGATATGAACGGGCTCACGCTTGACTTTGCGGTAAGTGATGTTTTCGACTACCTTAAAAACCGCATTGAAACGCATGACAGGAGTGCTGACTATATCATTCTCGATCCCCCTGCATTTACCAAATCGAGAAAAACTGTGGGAAATGCCCGCAACGGCTATCTCGAACTTAATACCCTTGCGATGCGTCTGCTTCCGAGGGGCGGATTTCTGGCCACTGCATCGTGCTCGCATTTCATGAAAGCGGATATGTTCTATAATATGCTGCTTGAGGCTGCAAGATCAGCAGGAGTAGGCATAAGGCTTATAGAGATGCGCCGTCAGTCGCCCGACCATCCGATACTTATGTGTGCGGACGAAACAGAATACCTGAAATTCTTCCTGCTTCAGATAGTATGATCGTACTGTTCAGAACGGAGCATATATGGATGATATAATAAACGAAAAAGAAAATACGGACGATGAGAGACCGCCCAGAGACCCGAAAAACGGGCTTTATACCGTGCTTTCTCTGTTTATATTCGCTGTGTGCTATATCGGGGTGCGGCTGATATCGGCCAATATCACGCTTGTGTATGCACTGCATGAGGAATCTCCGGGTGAACAGCTGAAGACTGCTGTTTATCAGCAGATGAATATAAAAGAGATGCCTGAAGGGGCGGAGCTGATGTATATACGTCTTCACCGTAATTTTGATGAAGACAGGCTGTATATGTCTTTTCTTCTGCCGTATGATCTTGATGAAGAGGATTTTGCCGACAGGTATATCCCTTACGAATGCGGCAATACCGTTGTCGATGAGCGCTTTGCCGTATATACCGAGCCCGACCGCAGTACGGACTATATTTTCGGCAATAAATATGTCAGCAGGGAAAATCCTCTTACTTCCTGTATTATCTACGAGGACAACGGAAGAAAGATCGCCGTTTTCTCGACAAATGACTATGACAGGAATATAAGCACGCTCTTTGACTGCGAAAAGATTGCGATGCGATAAACTATTACAAGGTGTGTAGATTTTGCATTATGGTTTGAAAAGAACAGCATGTGTGCTGTTCTGCGGTTTGATTTGCTTTTCACAGCCCTGCAGTGCCGAGACTGTTGATTTCAGATGCTATAGTACTGAAAAAGGGCTTGGAATATATACAAAAAATGTACCTGAGGATGCAAAGCTTGAACTGAGCTTTGACGGCGGAAAGAATTTTTTCAGGGTGGCAAATGACGGCAAGTTTTTTCCGTCGCTTCCGCAGAATACCTATCAGGTATGTATGAGATACTCGGATGATCCTTCCACGGTATCATTTGTTCATCCCGTCAGGGTGGGCGAAAACAATGATGGTATACAGATACAGTGTACGGGAGTCAGGGAAGAAAGCTACAAAACGGGATGCATACTTGTGGAGATATCTGATTTTGACTATTCACAGATGTATCTTTGCTCCATAAACGGCGGAAAGACCTGGACCAGGATGAAAAATCCCGAGATCGTATTTGACGGCCTTTCGGGAGGATACTATGATGTTATCGTCAAGAATAATTCGGATGAAACTTCAGGGGTATACAAAACTTTTGTGCCCTACCCGCTGAGAAAGGACCATGTATATCTTGATGTACCCGTAGTGGCACAGAGACCCGAACTGCCGACAGGCTGTGAGGTCACATCTCTGGATATGGCACTCAGGTTTTACGGATTCGGTATAGACAAGACGATACTGGCAGATCATTTTCTCGAGAAGGCTGATTATCAGACAGCCGATTTCAGAGACAAATTCATCGGTGATCCCAGAACATATATGGCTTACGGCTGTTATTCGGGCGTTATAGTAAACTGTGCGCACAAGTTCCTTGATACTATAGGCAACAGAAGCTTTGATATAGTAGATCTCACAGGCAGTGATTTTGACAAGGTGCTGAGCTATGTGGATATGGGCTATCCTGTGATAGTATGGGCTACGATAGGACTTGCAGAGCCTGTTGAAGGTGCTGCATGGACGGACCTTTCCACAGGGAATACCGTTAAATGGCTTGGAAATGAGCATTGCATGCTTCTGACAGGCTATGACAGAGAACGCAGGATAGTGGTCGTAAACGATCCGCTCAAGGGCCGTGTGGGGTATGACGAGAGCCTGTTCCGTACAAGGTACTGCCAGCTTGAGAAACAGGCAGTGGTTATAGTGGAAACAACAGATATGAACTGATACTGCACATTTCGTGAATATGACGGCTGTATGCATAAAGGAGGTACTATGAACAATATACTTTCGGAAAAGCTCGGTTCGGATCAGCTTGAACTTCTTGAATTTACGGTAGGCAGCGGTAATTTCGGAATAAATATTGCAAAGGTCAATGAGATCATGACAGATGAGCCGATCACACCTGTTCCGAATTCTCCTGCTGCGATAGAGGGAGTGTTTATTCCCCGTGACAAGCTGATAACCGTAATAGATATGCATACGGTATTAGGCGCGCCGCGTCCTCAGTCAGGCAAGAACATATTTATAGTATGTTCCTTCAATGATGTTTCGGTCGCATTCCATGTAACCGCGGTAAAAGGCTTCAACAGAATACTTTGGGATAATATCAGTGAACCTCCGGTGGTAGCAGAGGGAAATGCATGCATATCCACAGGCGTTGTCAGGATAGAAGACAGGATCGTTATGATACTCGATCTTGAAAAGATTATCGCCGATATAAGCGGGATAGATACTATACATCCCCAGCTTATGAATATAAAGGATAAGGTTCGCTATCCGGACCGTACGATAATAGTAGCCGATGACTCTCCGTTTCTCAATAATATGATCACTGATGCAGTCAGAAAGACGGGCTTCAGGAATGTACGGTCGTTCCGAAACGGCGCGGATGCGTGGGATTATGTCAAGTCCACTA
>CACZPE010000416.1 GCA_902782875.1 uncultured Ruminococcus sp.
AAAGAATAGAGAATAAAGAATAAATAATAATCAACTCCACTCTCAACACTCCACACTCCACACTTGCTAAACCCGGAAATAGTGAAGGGTGAATAGTAAATAACTAAACCCTAAACCCTAAAAAAATTTCAATTTCCTCTTGACAAATGTATATACACCTGATATAATGTATATATCGTATATATACATTATAGTCAAGGTATACCTTGAAGGAGATTCCATGGACATTATCATAAGCAATTCATCAAATGAGCCTATCTACAATCAGATAGTCTCTCAGATCAAGGCGCAGATAATCAGCGGCGAGCTTTCGGCGGGGGACGCCCTGCCGTCTATGAGGACACTTGCGGCATCCCTGCGCATCAGCATCATCACCACAAAAAGAGCATATGAGGAGCTTGAGCGTGACGGCTTCATAGAGTCCTTCACGGGCAAGGGCAGCTTTGTCAGGGGGCAGAACACCGAGCTTCTGCGGGAGGAGAATATGCGTCAGGCGGAGGAATACCTCTCTAAAGCCGTTGAGAAAGCACATCTCGGCGGTGTGAGCCTTGACGAGCTGAAAAGTCTGCTCGATATGCTCTGGTCGGATCAGTAAGGGGAGATAGCTATGACAGACTATGAGAATGCTGTTGAGATAAACGGCCTTACAAAGAAATATGACGGCTTTACTCTCGACAATATAACCTTCAGCGTGCCAAAGGGCAGCATCATGGGCTTTGTCGGCCAGAACGGCTCGGGCAAGAGCACCACGATAAAGGCGATGCTCAATATAATCAGCCGCGACAGCGGCACAATAAAGCTGCTCGGTCTTGACAATACGGAGAACGAACGCGAGATAAAGGAGCAGTGCGCCGCAGTATTCGACGAGATACCCTTTCAGGATGCGCTGACGGCGAAAAATCTCGATTTCATCATGAGCGGGCTCTACAAGAACTGGAGCAGCGCTAAATTCAAAGAGTATCTCGACCGCTTCGCCCTGCCCTCAAGGAAGAAGATCGGCAAGCTGTCAAAGGGCATGAAGATGAAGCTGCAGATAGCCACAGCGCTGTCCCACGATGCAAAGCTTCTTATCATGGATGAGGCCACCACGGGACTTGACCCTGTGGTGAGAAACGAGATACTTGATATATTCCTTGAGTATATGGGCGACGGCGAGCGCACCATATTCATGTCGAGCCATATAACCACCGACCTTGAAAAGGCGGCGGACAGCGTCACCTTTATAGACAGGGGCAATCTGCTGCTCACGGGCTACAAGGATGATATACTCGATACTCACGGTATGATGCGCTGCACTAAAAAGGAACTCGACGAGATAGACAAGGCGGATTTCATCTCCGCCCGCATCACCGAATTCGGAGCGGATATACTCACCGCTGACAGGGCCTCCGCTGCCCGCAGATATTCAGGTGTAATGATAGAAAAACCCACTCTGGAGGATATCATACTCTACTATGTCAAGGAAAAGACAAGTAAGGTCTGGACGGCGTGAGGTGATGGTATGAACGCAGTAAAAAGCCTTATTTACAGGGATCTGTGTGTCACAAGAAAGCCCGTCAGGGATACCCTGTGGTTTCTTTTAGCTATGGGTGCCGCGGGACTGCTTATCATTCTGAGTATACGAAGCGGCAACCTCAGACCCATCTACGAAAAGGAAGAAAACCGTCAGAGCGCGGAGTTTCTTATGGTGACGATGGAGTGCTCATTCACTATGTGTATCAGCATAATATTCCTGTATATCTCTGCTCTGTCAGACAAGAAGTGGGAGTCTTTCCTGATAAGTACTCCCCTTACCGCAGATGAATTCGCGTTTTCAAAGACACTGTTAAGTGCGGTGTCACTTGTGTTGGCGCTGCCTGTATGTGTCATATACGCAGCGGCTATGGTAGCGGTATATCCCTATGATACCATGTTCCCCCATATCAGGCTGGTGATGCTTGTCATATCAGTTCTTGTGATGCTCAAATGCCTTTCCGATATATCGGTGAAGCTTTTCCGCTCGGAAATGGCGGGGTACTTTGTGATGGGGGTCACAGGTTTCATCACTATGACCGTGATGCTTGGCAGAACCATACTTATGGCTGATGCCGAGGACGCGGACATCAATATGGTGATATCGAGCCTGCATCCGGAGATCACAGGTGTTATCGCCCCCTTCGCGGCAGCAGCGGTGACTGTAATCACCCACTTCATACTGAAGGCACTCTATATAAGGAGGGCTGACTGATGCTGGAGCTTATATATAAAGACTGCATGCTGATGAAAAAGAATATCATCATGATCCTTCTTTCATTCCTGTACGGCCCCCTTATGATGTGCGCGGTCATTATCGCATCAGGAGCAGCGGGGACCGCACTGCATAATAACGATGCCCTGGTCATGGCCCGTACCGTAACAGAGCTTATGCCCGTGTTTATGATATATACTACATTCACCTCCTTTTTCTCCCAGGACGAGAACCGTCAGTGGGCAGGGTTTGTCATATCATCGCCTGTCACCGCCGAGGGGCAGGTGCGCGAAAAGTATCTGCTCTGGCTGCTCCTCGCTGCAGCAGGTACATTTCTGGCCTCTGTTTCAGACACCTTCTGCATGCTTGTTTCAGGCAGTGATGTTTCGGTCAGCGGTCTGGTGGTGCTGTTTTTTCTGATATGTACGGTGATTACCGCTCTTGATATGCCGCTGATGTTCCGCTTCGGCTCTCAGCACGGCTCAAACCTGCGTGTGGGGTTTATGCTGGGGATCATTGCGATAGCAGGGCTTTATTTCCTGTTTGGTGATATGAGCATATTCGGTGACACGGATGCCATAATAGCGTGGTTTATAGACCTGCTGAAGAACGGCACGGAATCAAAGCCGCTTATCGCCCTGATAGTGCTGCTGCCGTATATCGCGGGACTTATGCTGTATATCTCCTACAGGATATCCGTAAGGGTCTATACGAGAGGAGTTGAGGAGTATGAATAAGACAGTGAAAAGAATAATCATATTCTATCTTCTCAGCCTTGTACCGGGTATAATAATGTCCGCCGCTGCCGCTTCCGCATGGGGTTATGACTACTGGGTGAACGAGAATACTCCCGCCGCAGGGCTTAATATGGTGGGCATGGGACTGATGCTACCCGCTATTGCGCATATACTCACCCGTGCGATAACCAAGGAGGGCTTTGCCCCGAAGGATATGTTCCTGACTATGCGGATTAAGGGCAATGTGCGGTACTATGCCATGGCGTTTATTCTGCCTGTGATATGGTCTGCGGCAGGAGTGCTGATCGCGGCAGTGCAGGCGGGAGCAATGGGGTATTTCACGGTGGACGGCGATACCGTATTTGATGCAGTGATGTTCCTTCTGAACGCCATATCCTCCTCTGTGATACTGTTCATACCCGCATTCGGCGAGGAATTCGGCTGGCGTGCATACCTGATGCCGAAGCTGGAAACGCTCATGCCCGAATGGGCGGCGCTTATCGTCGGCGGCGTATTATGGGGCCTGTGGCATGCTCCCCTGACGGTCTGCGGACATAATTTCGGCGTGGATTATGCAGGCTACCCCTATGGCGGTATACTGATCATGTGCCTGTTCTGCACACTTCTTGGGATATTCCTGACGTATA
>CACZPE010000417.1 GCA_902782875.1 uncultured Ruminococcus sp.
CGGCGCTGTTCATTTACGGCGTATGTCTTTGGTCAGCAGAACATATAAAGAATTACTCCTGTACAAATCAACTTGTCTTGATTGGTATAGGAGTATTGTTATCACAGCTTGTGTGGATGTCCCTTTTTGAATGTCATATTGAATTTCTCAAAACCCCTTGAAATCATCTTAAAAAAGCAGTATAATATATTCTGGTTTGCAACAGCTAACTGCAATTAAAACTAAGTAGTCACTAAGAGGAGTATTTAATAATTCGTAAAATGAACGCATAATGGAAAAGCAGGTGGTATTATTGAAATATTCATTCAAAGCATGGTTTATGGGGCACTTCTTTCACAGTGCCTGTCAGAGGGGATACAAGGAACACGGTGTATCAAAAGCGGCAATAGTCAAGATTCAGCTTGAACACAAGAGGATAACTCTTCACGCAAAGGATATGAATGATGATAAGTTATTTTCATCATATATTATGGGGATATATTTCATCGCAATGAACCGGTGTTCGGGATTATCCCCCGAGCAGAACTATGAGATCGTAGCCGATGCACTGAAAAAGAACAAGCTTTTCAAAAAGATGCTCGGAACTGCCGAACAGTATCTTGATGAAAAGAAAACCCCTGCCCGTATGAAATGGGCAGAGGATAACAGAAAGCGCAGGAATGAGAACAACTGGGTAGTGGATGTGCTGCCGAGGTGCGATGAATACGACCTGGGGTATGATTATCATGAATGCGGTATCTGCAAGATATGCCGTGATGAGGGCTGCTTTGAGATCGCAAAATATCTGTGCAGGCTGGATTTCATCATGGCTGATATGATGGGTGTTGAGCTTGTCCGCACAAAAACGATAGCCGACGGCGGAGACTTCTGTGATTTCAGATACAGTCTTAAAAGATAACATCTTATAATACAGATCGGAGCCACATCATGAGATATTATATATACGGAAAAGATAACAAAAAGACTATAATGCTGCTGCCGGGCACCTGCTGCAATGTTAAAAGCAATTTTTCACAGGTGATATCATTGCTTGCAAAATATTTCCGTGTCATCGGCGTTGATTATGACGGCTATGATATGATACTTCTTTTCAAGATAGGGTATAACTGTATCAAACTGCCTCCAGTTCATCATTGTGCCGGGTATAAGCAGTATCTTTTCCCTTCCCTTTGTACCGAATTCTATGAATTCCATTACGATGGCTCCTTAAACATATTTCATTACAATGATACTCTGCCTGAAAGACAATGTCAATATGTTTTGAAAAAGATACACCATTTTATCCATAAGTGTCATTTTAAGGAGTAATGCTTTTCCGTATAACATATTCACACCATTTCCGAACGCTCCATTTCCTTCCCTTCCTATATTTGATCATGGAACACGATAATATTTCCGCCGTTCTTATGAGTTTTTCATAAGAACGGCGGTGTATTATATAACAACTTCCTCAATCATTGATCCTTCTGTTTCACAAGTATTGTCTCGCCTTTGCTTTTCGGCCTGTATACTCTTACTCTGTCGCCTTCCTTAAATCCGTCGGTATTCGGGTACATTTCGACCTTGCTGTTTTTCAGACGTAAGAAGAACTTTTTCTTTCTATCATCGTTTTTTGGCTTATTGAGCGGTTCATTGGCTTCCCAAACCACATCCACAGTATCAATATAGCTGTCGTAGGTTTTCTTAGTCTTGGAAACACAGTCTATAAAGCCGGCTATTGTGCCAAGGATGCCATATCCTGCCGGAAAATATGACAGGATCCTGATCGTTATCAATAAGGCATTTTTACTGGATCTCAGTAAGAAGATCAGCAGCAGAAAGGAAGCAGCGAAGCCGATCGCCCATGGCAGATCACCCCAGATCGCACGGTTCAGTTCTTTTTTAAGCTCACCCTCCACGGGGGTGAACTGCACCCCTTCATAAGGATCATATTTGTCCTCAACAGTTTCGTTTTCTTCATCGTCCTCGTCATCTTCAGGGATAAGCATATTTATGAAAGATTCAAAATTCTTTGCAAGAAAACTGATCGTTTTACTTTCAAAATCGACTCCGACTACCCTGGGTTCTCCATCATTTCCGCACATACGATAATCCAGACAAATTCTGCAAAGGCCATCTTCATCGGAACATACAGGAACAAAGTCGTTCGGACAGCCTGATTCTGTACATAATATGTATTCATCCATACCATCTTTGCCGATACCATAAATTTCGTTGATCACCCATCCGGTATCTCCGACTCTTGGTTTTTGGGGGCATCCTCCGTTTTTCACACGCATCAGGGCGATATAGGATTCAGGATATTTATATCCGATCTTCTCTTCTGTCTCACGAAGTGTTTCTTCCGAAAAAGGCTCCGGATTAAGCTTCTCATGCTCCTCATTATTATCCCAGAAATCATTCAGATCTATATTGTCAAACATTTTCCGATACTCCTTAGGTGAATTCTTATTTCATATCAACTATATGATTTTATCACCAATTACGCTGTTTGTCAAGCTTAATGCCCGTTGTCCGGAAAAGCATCGTCATCGCAGGCAGTATTCGTAAACAATTATACTTGCTCAAAAGAAACAACATTATCAGTATACTACAGCTACACACACCAAAAGCCCGCATAAAGCAGGCTTTATGTACTACTCTTTTCAGTAGCCCTGTGTTCTTGTTTATACGCTTTTTGCCTTATCTTCGTCCAGGCGCACCTATGTCCTGATCTTATAAATTCCAGTTCAAAAATGCCAGTCTCCAAATTTTATACCCTTTTTACGGAGTATCTCTTTCTGCGATTTCTCATCCTCTTTATCTATACTGAGAAACTCATCAAGTTCTTCTTTTGTAAACTGCTTTCCTGTATAAGTTTTATCACAGGCACCCGATGGCCTCCATAAGGGTTCCTCCATCTCACCCTCCATATAGATCTTTCCATCTGAATCTATATATACATAATCACTGCCCATACTCCAGAAATACGCGTTACGCCATACAATATCCAAATCTTCATCTTCACTTGTTGTCACCACAGATATATCAGTTTCATCCGTGATCATCTCCGCATTATTACCCGAATACGCTATCACAATCGCAAAGCCTATCGATAATACAAACTCTATCATAGTAAACACCTCAGAATCGTCATATTTGCAGGTCTCTACTTATAATAACAATTTACGAGGCCGATATTTTTCATTTTTTGCAAAAAAATTTTATCCGTCATCATCCTTGCATATCATACTCTGTGCCT
Source organism: uncultured Ruminococcus sp. (assembly GCA_902782875.1). Next base: position 3,242 of record CACZPE010000417.1, read on the forward strand.
GCGCAAAAATTTTCCGCCTGCCTCAAAATCATATCAGTCAGGTCTTTTCTTTTTAGACAGTATTCATCTTAAAAAGCAGAATAACGGTAAGAGTTCTGACTGTTAGTAATGCCACATCTGTTATAAAGATTTTACTGCGTACAACCTCCCCGAAAACAGCGGCAGCAGAACGACTGCTTTTCCGTTCTTCACTGTAACCGCTTTATCGGGAATGCCCTGACCGTCAAAGCGCTGATCATCTGTGTCAATGATGAGCGAAAGCTCCTTTATATCTTCAAGCGACATGGTGTATTCGGTTTCCTTATCCGAGCAGTGATATTGTACTGTATGTCTCAAGTCAGTAGGACATTCAAAAAGGGGCATACATAAAAATCGTGATATAGCATATCCCCGCAGTCTGTACAGACTGCGGGGATATATTTGATGTATAAGCCAGGCCTATGATATTACTGCTCTATATTCAAATAAGATTGCTGACGAAAGGCTTCCATAAAGCTACGGACTATACACATTTCATGTTAGTTTCTCCTTGACCTTTCGTCCCGGAAATGATATAATTGTTCTAACGCAGACACGCAAGGGGTGAATGAATGGAACTTCGATTACTGGAATACTTTCTCACAGTCGTGAGGGAGGAGAATATATCACGAGCCGCCGAGGTGCTCCATGTGACACAGCCGACACTGAGCCGTCAGATGAAGGAGCTTGAGGACGAGCTTAACACCACGCTGTTTATAAGAGGAAAACGGCTCACGCTGACCGATCAGGGCGTTATGCTCCGCAGACGTGCAGAGGAAGTCGTGTCCCTTATGAATAAGATAGACAGCGAATTCCGTGAGCAGGAGGAGATCAGCGGAGTTATCTCTGTCGGCAGCGGCGGACTGAAAGCAGCGGAAATACTGCCCGATCTGATAGAGCATTTCCGTGAGCGCTATCCTCTTGTGAGCTTTGAGATCATCACGGGTACTGCCGATCGGATCAAGGAGATGCTCGAACACGGACTGCTTGATTTCGGTTTCCTGTTAGAACCAATCGATATAGAAAAGTTTGATTATCTGCGTCTGCCGA
>CACZPE010000418.1 GCA_902782875.1 uncultured Ruminococcus sp.
AAAGAATAGAGAATAAAGAATAAATAATAATCAACTCCACTCTCAACACTCCACACTCCACACTTGCTAAACCCGGAAATAGTGAAGAGTGAAAAGTGAATAACGAAGCTGAATAGATAATCTAAACTCTACACCCTACACCCTAGACCCTACAGAAGGGGGGGCTGATACCATGCAATATATCCCTTACATATATGACGGTATAGCCGTTGTGATAATAATCGCGGGGGCGGTGCTCGGCGCGAAGCGCGGACTGCTCAGGACCGTGATAGGCGTTATATTCACCGCGGCTGCATTTATCGGCGCTGCATATCTGAGCAGCGACAGCATATGCTCACAGGTGTATGACAGATACATAAAGGAAAAGGCCCTGTCTGTGGTATCAGAAGCCATGATCACCGCAGAGCAGAGAGTAAAGGACAGTATAGCCGAGAAGGCAAAGGATACCTTCGGCAAAATTACCGACGAACATACCGACGAGGACACTTCCAATAAGCTCAAGGACATGTTCTCCGATTTTATAGACGAACACAGGGAGGATATCGACCACACCGTATCCACCGTGGCTGACAAGCTGGGCGTTGATGTGGGCAAGGTGCTCGAGAACGAAGAGATCACAAAGCGCGTTGACGAGGCGGCGGAGCTTTACAGCCACACCGCTGCCGCCGAGATAAATACCCATATGCCCCTGGGGATAACGGTGGAGCCCGTGCAGATAAAGGGCGTCATATCCGACAAGAAGCTGATAGAGCTTTTCATCGATGAGACGGTGGGGCTGAATACCGATAAGACGGGGTTTGACGGCACTGCGGAGTATATCGAGGAGACTATACTGCGCCCGCTGATACTCAGAGCCGTGCATATACTGCTGTGGATAGCGGCATTTATTGTGATAAAGCTGGTGCTGAGCCTTATTATGGCAGTTATCATGGCGCTCAAACGGAGCGTCCCCGTGATAGAGGGCACCGATGCACTGTGCGGCTGTCTTATGGGGCTTGTGGGCGGACTGGCGCTGGCGGCATTCCTTGCGGCGGCGGCATCTGCGCTGATAGCGCTTACAGGCGGTATGACCTGGGTCAATGATGATATTATATCACAGACATATATATTCGGATTTTTATATGATATGGTCGGCGGGATAGAATCCCTGCTGACTGTCTGACGAAAGGACTGAGTGAATGCTTTGCACAAACTGCAAAAAGCGTGAGGCGATAATATTCATCACCTCCGTGCAGGGAAATGAGAAAAAGAACGAGAGCCTCTGCCTTGTCTGCGCAAAGGAAAGAAATATCCCGCAGATAAGGGAATATATGGACCAGATGGGTATCAGCGATGACGAGATAGAGGATTTCGCAGATGCCATGAACGGCTTCCGTGACAATTTTGACATGGATATGTTCAAGCAGGGCGGCATAAGCTCCCTCCCCAATTTCTTCAATCAGCTGCTGGGCAATGTCACAGGGCAGAACCAGCCCCAGGAGACCGACAGGGACATGGACATGGAGGACGAGCCTGCTCCCGAGGTGCATCACGAGCGCAAGGAGCGCGTAAAGCCCGATAAGAAGAAAAAGGAAAGAAAATTCCTCGCAAACTTCTGCACCGACCTTACCGACAAGGCAAAGAAGGGCGATATGGACAGGATCGTAGGCCGTGAGCGCGAGATAGAGCGCTGCGTGCAGATACTCTGCCGCAGACAGAAGAACAATCCCTGTCTCATAGGCGAGCCCGGTGTGGGCAAGACCGCCATAGCAGAGGGCATCGCCCAGCGCATAGTTGACGGCAATGTTCCCTTCCAGCTTGCGGACAAGGAGGTTTTCCTGCTCGACCTTACCGCCCTTGTTGCGGGCACTCAGTTCAGAGGACAGTTTGAGAGCCGCATGAAAGGCCTTGTGGATGAGGTCAAGCGCGAGGGGAATATCATCCTCTTCATAGATGAGATACATAACCTTGTGGGCGCAGGCGAGGGCGAGGGCGGTGCGATGAATGCCGCAAACCTGCTCAAGCCCGCACTCAGCCGCGGCGAGGTGCAGGTGATAGGCGCTACCACCTTCAAGGAGTACAGAAAGCACATAGAAAAGGACAGCGCACTGGAAAGGCGCTTCCAGCCCGTGACCGTGAACGAGCCCACCGTATCCGATACCATAGAGGTGCTCAGGGGCATAAAGGGCTACTACGAGAAGCACCACAAGGTAAGGATATCCGACGAGCAGATAACTCTCTGCGCGGTACTGTCAGAAAGATACATAAACGACCGTTTCCTGCCCGACAAGGCGATAGATCTGCTTGATGAGGCGTGTGCAAACAGGAGCATACGCAGCAAGGAGCTGCTGACAAAGCACAACAAGGAGAAGAGCGTATCCGAGCTTGAGCAGCAGGTAAAGCAGATAGAGGACAGCGAGCAGCCCGATTACGAGCAGCTGGCTGAGAAGCGCTCACAGCTGCTGCGCGAGCAGAACGAGCTCACCGAGGCTGTGAAGGCAGCCGAGGAGATATGGGTAGAGGACGAGGACCTTGCCAAGGTGGTAGAACTCTGGACAGGCAT
>CACZPE010000419.1 GCA_902782875.1 uncultured Ruminococcus sp.
GGTCTGTTCTTGCAGTTTGGTTTTAAGGAATGGCTTTTCATACTTTATTTTCGGGGGCGTGTTTTTTTACAGCCCCTGATTTTATAAGCTTATCCGCCTGACGTGATGACTTACTTAGAGCCGAAAAGCCCTGCTATTGCATCCTTTACGCCGTCAAGCGCACTGCCGCCGATAGCGCTCTGTACAGCGTCGGCAAGCTGGGAGGGGTCTGTCTCACCTGCAGCTATCTTAGCCTTGATGGTCTCTGCAACTGCATTTATCTTGTCATCGGGCAGGTCTATACCTACGATGTCCTCAACTGCCTTTACGGGGTCTGACTGCAGCTTTGCGGCAAACTCGGGGTCGGACTTTGCCTTGTTCATTACTTCTTCGATCTTAGCCTTGATATCCATAGTCTTTCCTCCTTGTCACTTATCAAAAGGAATCATGTACCGAATAGTTCGGAGCTTCCTTTGTTATATATATATCATGGGGATGGGATTCCTTAAGGCCCGCGCCTGTTATGCGGACAAACTTTGCTCTTTCATGAAGTGTGGGGATATCCTGACAGCCGCAGTAACCCATACCTGCTCTTATGCCGCCCACAAGCTGGAATATGGTGTCGGAAACGAGTCCCTTGTAAGGTACTCTTCCCTCAACGCCCTCGGGAACGAGCTTCTTTGCGCCCTCCTGGAAATATCTGTCGGAAGAGCCCTTTGCCATGGCAGCAAGTGAACCCATGCCTCTGTATACCTTGAAGCTTCTGCCCTGGTATATCTCAGTCTCACCGGGAGCCTCGTCACATCCTGCAAGCAGGGAGCCGAGCATAACACAGTTAGCGCCTGCAGCAAGTGCCTTGACGATATCGCCGGAGTACTTGATGCCGCCGTCTGCGATAACGGGGATATTGTACTTAGCAGCAACACAGGCTGCATCATATACAGCTGTGATCTGCGGAACACCGATACCTGCAACAACTCTTGTTGTACATATCGAACCGGGGCCTATGCCTACCTTGATGCAGTCTGCGCCTGCCTTGATAAGATCCTCGGCAGCCTGTGCGGTAGCGATATTTCCTGCGATGACAACTGCCTCGGGGAAAGCATTCTTGAGCTTGTCAAGACAGGTGAATATATTCTTGGAATGGCCGTGTGCAGAATCGAGCACGAGTACATCGACCTGAGCATCGAGCAGAGCCTTTGCACGGTCAAGCACATCTGCGGTTATACCGAGAGCAGCACCGCAGAGCAGTCTGCCGCTTGCATCTCTTGCGGAGTTGGGGTACTGTACAGCCTTTTCTATATCCTTTATTGTGATAAGACCCTTAAGAGTGCCGTTCTCGTCAACTATGGGCAGCTTCTCGATCTTATGCTGCATGAGTATATTCTGTGCAGCCTCAAGATCGGTGCCTACAGGTGCGGTAACGAGATTATCCCTTGTCATGACATCCTTTATCGGGATATCGAAGGAACGCAGGAAGCGCAGATCGCGGTTTGTGAGTATTCCGACAAGCTTGCCCTTTTCATCTACTATAGGCACGCCTGAGATCTTGTATTTGCCCATGAGCCTGTCAGCCTCGGCAACAGTCCTGTCAGCGGTAAGGGAGAAGGGATTTACGATAACTCCGTTCTCTGAGCGCTTTACCTTGTCGACCTCCTCAGCCTGCTTTTCAATGGACATATTCTTGTGTATGATACCGCAGCCGCCTTCTCTTGCGATAGCGATAGCCATTTTTGCTTCTGTTACGGTATCCATTGCGGATGTAACAATCGGGGTATTGAGGTATATATCACCTGCGAGCCTTGTCCTGAGGCTTACCATATTAGGGGTTATGTCCGATCTGTCTGGTATGAGGAGCACATCATCGAATGTAAGTCCTTCCTTGCCGAATTTGCTGTTCATGTCTGTATTGAGCATAGAGACCCTCCTTGTTTATTGTCATCAATATAGCATAACCGCAGGGACCGACATTGCAGACCCCTGCGGAATCTTTTACTTGTTCTTGAGAAGATCTCTTATCTCAGTGAGAAGAACTTCTTCCTTTGAAGGCTCGGGAGCAGGAGCTTCTTCAGCAGCCTTTTCTTCCTCTTCCTTCTTAAGCTTCTTTGCAGCAGCCTCAGCCGCAGCAGTAGCCTTGTTTATGGCTTTGAGCAAGCAGAAAAGTATAAGCGCGATAATAAGGAAATTGATAACAGCAGAAATGAATGCGCCATAGTTGAATGTTACACCATTCACCTCAAAGGCACCGGCTATTACCTGGATATTGCCGTTTTCGTCCTTCTGGGCACCGCCTGTGATGAGACCGATAAGCGGATTGATAAAGCTGTCAGTCAGCGATGTTACGATGCTGCTGAACGCTCCGCCGACGATAACACCGATCGCCATGTCCATTACGTTGCCCTTGAGTGCGAATTCTTTGAATTCCTGCAAGAAGCTCTTCTTTTCGTCTGCCATATTCGTTCCTCCTCTAAAAAATGCTTTTTCTAAATATTTGATTTATTATAGCACATCAATATGTCCGTTCTTTTAACAAAATCTAAAAATACACGTTTGAAACAACCATAAGAACGTATTCTATACACATATATTTTGTATTATATGCACAAAAGGATACGAAGTGCAGTGACAACGGAGCACAAATTTTGCGCAGGCACAATACAGATGCGCCTGCGCAAAACATGTTTATTAAATCAGCTGTTCAGACAGACACAGACCCTGCGGGCTTTCTGAATATGAGCAGCTTCTGTGCGGTAAAGCTTACAATGAACATGACAAGCTCGGTCACTATCTTGGCCGCAAACTCGTTCATACCACCCGATGTAAGCGCAGACAGCAGCAGAGTATTCACCGTCAGCACTCCTGCGGCAAGGCTGAAATACTTTATCGCCGCAGAGACAGCAGAGCTTCTGTCCCTGAACACAAAGCGCTTGTTTATCGAGAAATTCAGCACAGAGCTTACTATGCGGGCGCCGATATTCGCAGGCATCAGGCCGAAGCCCGACAGCAGACAGAACATCAGATAGTCCACCGCAAAGCAGACAAAGGACGATGCGGAGAATTTCATTATCTGACCTGTTATCCTTGCCGCATCCCTTACGGTATTGAAATGGGATGAGGAGTTGTCGCCGATATATATAGTCTCTATCGGCACTTCAAGTATCCTGCCCTCTCCGCCCGAAAAGCTGAAAAGCACATTCATTTCATATTCGTATCTGTCGCCCTCAATATCGAGCATCTCGGGCAGAAGCTTATCAGAAAACGCCCTGAGTCCGGTCTGGGTATCGGACACGGGAGTTCCCGAGCATACGCCGAATATCGCCCTTACCACCCTGTTGCCCACCTTGCTTCTGGCGGGTACGTTCTCGCCGTCAAATCTGCGGCAGCCGAGTATGAGCTCATCGGGATGATCCTCCGCAAAGGTGCACAGATTCATGGCATCAGCGACCGAATGCTGTCCGTCCGCATCAAGAGTGCAGACACAATAGGGTGCCTTATATTTCTCGTATATATACTTAAGCCCTGTCTTGAGAGCGCCGCCCTTGCCCTTATTATCGGGGTAGGATATCACCCTGCAGGGCAGCTCAAAAAAGCGGCTGTACTCACTGCCGCTGCCGTCATCGACCACGATGACCTCGGCGTTGTTGCCCATAAGCTCCGAGACGAGCTGTGCAAGTCTTTCATCAGGTCTGTAAGCAGGTATCAGTGCGATGTTTTTCATATATTTTCCCCCTGTTGAGCATATATGCTTTCAATGATAACATGATAGTACACCTACGTTATGGGAGTATAACAGCAATGAATAAACAAGACGAAATCCATGTGAAAATTTCGGGAAAGCATATCCTGTCTGACAATACAAGTTCGGAGAGAACACAAATCCGATGTCACATTTAGTAACATCGGATTTTCAACAGAGCATATGAGGATTTTAAGATGTGTGCGTCAAGCAGTAAAAGAATGCAGTCATATCAGTTTGCTGTCAAGGGGGATGAAACACCAGAGGGACGGAATACTCATCAACGAAATGCGATAACCGACGGTCCCGTCCCTCTTCGTTTCTCCCCCTTGTATCCCCTTTTCCCCACTCCCTATTCATGGTGCAGTGAGTGCTCCCATGTTCAGAACCCTCCCAGTCCTATTTTGCACATTGACATTTCGGGTGCATTCAGACAGGTCGGGCGGAGTCATGCGCCGATGAATACTGCGCACTCTGTTTTATCTGACTTGCCCTTTCGATTGATAGGACACCTGCCCGCCGATATATCAAATTCTTTATTTCATCAGTCCGTTGAACACACCGCTCATTTGCACTCTGATATCTCATATGATATGATTTTCTCTTTTTATACATCTGCTCTTTTACATATTTTTGTGTTTCATTCCCCTTGACTCTTGACTGCAAACAGATATGACTGCAGATATGTACGGTATGACGTACACATCTGCAGCCTTCATTTATATATACATCTGTTCTTTTATATATTTTTCCAGTTTAAAAAACGCTCCATGCTCAGACTGTGACTGAAAGCTCCCGGGACGTCTTGCAACAGCTCCAAGATCTATATCAAGGTCTGAATAAAATGTATATGTATCATCTTCACATTCTATGGTCAGCACTTCTCTGAAATACGGATGATCTCCCCTGAGTTTCGGCTTGCAGTAGTCATTTGAGAGACTTATGCTCCTTATCGTGTCATAAGGGATATATATCCTTTCGTAAAGCCGCCTGAAGCTCACAGCGCTGCTGTCAGCCTCATACGAACATGGCATACGGCTAAGTATGACCAGCCCTGCCATCATTACTGCTATCGGCAGCATGATCAGGAAGTACCCCGCAAATGTCTCATTGATCAGTGTATCACTGACAAAGGGTATACGGGGATCTGTCTTCGAGATATGCCTGAACCACAGACACATCACTACAAACATAAATATCATCCACGCACGGCGGAAGTCGCTTTTGTAGTGAACTCTGCCTTTCATCATTTTCTCCTTTTCATGTTCATGCGTAAAAAGCGGGGGCTGAATGAACAGCCCCCTGATACATCAGGCGTCTTCGCCAGTGTAGTTGTCGTAGTTATATGTATCTGTTGTCTGAGCAGCGTCAGCAGCGGTGTTCGCATTCTCAGCCGCAACGGAGTTCATGCCTGTTGCGATAGCCTTGCCTGTGAGCACGGAGTTCATCAGATCCTTCAGGGAGATGCCCATGCCATCAAGCAGACCGCTAGATATCTGGGATGTGGACTGTGTGATCTCGCCTATGAGCTTTGCGGAATTGCCTTCGCCGTACATTGTGATGGAATCAACATTGTTGAGAGGCTCAGCAACAGCCTTTGCGATCTCAGGCAGCTTCTCGAAGTACATCTGGAGAATAGCGGCTTCCTGCATCTTCTGCATAGCCTCCGCCTTCTTGTCAAGACCTTCTGCCTCTGCGAGTGCCTTTGCCCTTACAGCCTCAGCCTCTGCAAGACCCTTTGCCTTGATACCTTCAGCTTCCTGCTCTGCAGCATACTTTGCAGCATCTGCTCTTGCCCTTGCAGCCTTTGCTTCCTGCTCTGCAGCATAGAGAGCAGCCTCTGCCTCACGCTGTCTTACAGCAAGCTCAGCCTCAGCGTTCTGGATATCCTCATACTTCTTAGCTTCAACGGTTCTCTGCTTTGAGTACAGGAATGCATCAGCCTTCTGCTGCTCAACGAACTTGTTTGCTTCAGCCTGTTTCTTGACATCCGCATCGAGTCTGCGCTCCTGGATAGCGATCTTCTGAGTCTCGAGCTCAACTTCCTTTTCCTGCCTTGCGATATTCGCATTGGCGGTGGTGATCTCTATCTGCTTGCGCTGTTCCTCTTCCTGGATCTTGTAGGCAGCGTCTGCTTCAGCCTGCTTGATATCGGATATCTTCTTGAGTTCTGCCTGCTTGATCGCAAGGTCGTTGTTCTTCATTGCGATCTCGAGGTCGGCAGCTACCTTAGCGTCGTTAGCCTGCTTGTTAGCCTCAGCCCTCGCAACAGCAACGTCTCTGTCGGCGTTTGCTCTTGCGATGGACGCATCCTTCTGTATCTTGGATATATTGTCGATACCGAGGTTGTCTATCACACCCTGGGAATCGGTGAAGTTCTGAACGTTGAACGATACTATATCAAGGCCCATATTTGCAAGGTCGGGAGCTGCATTTTCCTTGACCTTGTCAGCGAACTTCTGACGGTTGGATACCATCTCGCGAAGTTCCATGGTACCGACGATCTCACGCATATTACCTTCGAGCACTTCTCTTGCAACAGCTACGATA
>CACZPE010000420.1 GCA_902782875.1 uncultured Ruminococcus sp.
TATGACCGACATACTGCAAAGATATTTCAGGGCATGGATCGATAACGACATCGATACGGTCAGGGAACTGTTCTGCGATGATGTGGTATACTCCGAGTGCTACGGGCCCGAATATCACGGTCTTTCACAGATATTGAAGTGGTTTGAGGACTGGAACAAGCTCGGCAGAGTGCTGGAATGGGATATAAAGCGCATCATGGAGCACGGCGATACAATAATCGCCGAATGGTGGTTCAAATGCGAATACGGCGGGAATATTGACGGCTTTGACGGTGTTACGATAGCCGATATAAAGGACGGGAAGATATACCGCCTGAGTGAATTTCAGTCGGACCCCGATCATTATTATCCTTACGAATAACACTATGACTTTGCGTACTTCGCAAAGTCATTTCATTATGAGGTGATCACTATGAAAAAAATAGGACTTATAGGCGGCACGGGCCCCGAATCCACGCTGATGTACTACAGGGAGCTCAACCGCCGCGCGGATATGCGCACTGGCGGCAGAGAGATGCCCGATATAGTCATAGAGAGCGTCGATTTCCGCAGGGCATGGAGATATGTTGAAAGCAAAAACTACGACAGTCTGGCGGAATATCTGACAGAAAAGGCAGAGTGCCTGAAGAAAGCAGGCGCAGAGATCACCGCGCTCACCGCAGTGACCATGCACGCAGTATATGACACGATAACGGAGCGCACGGCCATGCCTCTCGTCAGCATACCCGACACCGTATGCGAATACGCAAAAAAGTGCGGATATGAGCGCCTCGGACTGCTGGGCACCGCACTGACCATGGATTCGGATTATATGAAAACGCCCTTTATAAATGCGGGGACTGCTGTCTTTGTTCCCCATGAGGACGAACGCGCCCTTGTGGCAAAGCGAATATTCGAGGAGCTCGAAAATGGCATAGTAAAGGAAAGCACCCTGTCTGAGCTCTGTGCTGTCATAGATAATATGAAAAAGGAGCATGACATAGATGCAGTGATACTCGGCTGCACGGAGCTGCCGCTGATACTGAATTCGGAAAACTCCCCTGTGCCGTGCATCGATGCTGTTGACGTGCATATCGAAAAGCTGCTCGACATGGCAGGCTGAGCCGATACATTTAAAGAGTACATCTCATATGAAAAAAGTGGCTGTTCCGAAGCAGCCACTTTTTTATCTTATTTATCCTCTGTCACCATACGGCATATAAGCGTTTCGCCCTCATTTATGGTCTTGTTTATGAAGAAGTATTTGTCTATATATTCATCATGCTCGTTATAGCCCATATACGCGGGATAATCGTCTGATCCCGCAAATTCGCAATAGCACCTATTCTTTTCATAATCCGCGGCATCACCCGAAAAGGCTATCAGCACCGATGCCTTTCCACCGCTGTTCCTGATCTCATACCAGGGAGTAGCGCCCCTGCGGTCGGACTGAGGGCTCCCCGCATATTCCGATATCTCTATTGATGCTGTATCCTCATAGGCGATATTAAGATACCCCTCCCGAAGCTGCACATATCCTGTCAGGGGGATATTCTCCCCTGTCATACTGTCATCTGCTGCCCATTCGGCATAGTACCTGTGCATCAGCGCATCCATATGCGGAGAGCTTACAGGCTTGTACTCCGAATGTACGACCGACGGATCGTTCCAGTCATGCAGCGCAAAATCCGTCACCCCGGGGGCGGCTGAGAGGTCTATCGCCGCCGTGCTGCCTGTATCAAGGCCGTACGTATACATATACACACTGATAAAAGGTATCTTCTCATCATTCAGCAGATCGTCAAAGCTCTTCACATCCTTGCCGACCATATGCTTATAGTTGCCCTCGGTATATGCGACCACCGTTTCCATATCCTCGCATACTATGGTATCCTCAAAATACGATGAGAGCCTGCTGCAGAATTCATCCTCCATATAGTTATCCGTGCAGTGATCGGCGCCGAGCCCGATATTCGCATGGACTACAAATGTTTTGCCCTCATATGTCATCTCAACAAGGCCTGACTTGCTCTTCTCCCATACGGGTGTAAGCCAGCTCACACCGTCGGTGCTTACTCTGCCTGCCTTTGCCCTGAAGCCGTATTTCTCCTTCACATACTTCTCTGCCAGCTTCTTCATCCTGCCCGAATTGCCCGACGAGCTGCAGCCTGTGAGGAGTATGCACCCTGCGGCAAGCGCCGCAAAGATAACGGGTATTTTCATATGCACAGATCTCCTTTAACGAATATGATCATATGATAACACAGTGAGATTAATCAGCGGTTAGAACAGTATTAAAACCTGATTAAAAAAGCACACCGCCGATGACGGCGATGTGCATTGTTTTATGTCCTGATAAGGTCTGTACACAGAGATTTATACTCTTACAGCCTTGTGGTATACCTTCTTGCCCTTTTTGATGATGATGCTGTCATCTATGGCAACAAGTGCGGAGGGGTTGGTCACCTTGTTCTCATCTACAGCGATGCCGCCCTGTGTAACGAGTCTTCTTGCCTCGCTCTTGGAGGGAGCAAGCTCTGTCCTTACGAGCAGGTCAAGTATATTGATGCCCTCGCCTATCTCAGCAGCGGGTATCTCTGTAGTGGGCATATCAGCGGTATCCTTTGCGCCGCCGAAAAGTGACTTTGCAGCCTCGAGGCACTTGTCAGCCTCATCCTTGCCGTGGATGAGCGTGGTAAGCTCATAAGCAAGTCTTTCCTTGGCGGTATTGAGTGCAGCACCCTCCAGAGTGCGCTCCATTTCCTCGATCTCCTCTATGGGGATGAATGTGAGGAGCTTGAGGCACTTGATAACATCGTCATCGCCCACATTTCTCCAGTACTGGAAGAAATCGTAGGGGGATGTCTTCTCGGGATCGAGCCATACTGCGCCCTTCTCGGTCTTGCCCATCTTCTTGCCCTCGGAGTTTGTGAGCAGAGTGATGGTCATGGCGTGAGCATCCTTGCCCAGCTTCTTTCTGATAAGCTCCGTGCCGCCGAGCATATTTGCCCACTGGTCGTCGCCGCCGAACTGCATATTGCAGCCGTATTTCTGGAACAGCATGTAGAAGTCGTAGGACTGCATTATCATGTAGTTGAATTCAAGGAAGGTGAGTCCTCTCTCCCATCTCTGCTTGTAGCACTCAAAGGAGAGCATCTTGTTTACCGAGAAGCATGCGCCGACCTCGCGGAGCACATCGACATAGTTAAGGGAAAGGAGCCAGTCGGCATTGTTTACCATCATAGCCTTGCCCTCGCCGAACTCGATGAACTTGCTCATCTGCTTTTTGAA
>CACZPE010000421.1 GCA_902782875.1 uncultured Ruminococcus sp.
CTCCGACTTCTCCGAGCCTGTAACACAGAACACCAAGCGCTTTGTGCGCTGCTTCTGGGCACTTGACAAATCGCTGGCGTATGCAAGACATTACCCCGCTATAAACTGGAACGACAGCTATTCGGAGTATTCCGATGATCTGGGCGAGTACTACTATACCAACGTTGACAAGGATTTCCTGCCGTGCAGGCAGCGCATATCCTCAATGCTCAGCGAAGAGAACAAGCTCATGGAGATAGTAAAGCTCATAGGAGCGGATGTTCTGCCCGATGATCAGAAGCTGATAATAGAGACTGCAAGAGTCATAAGAGTAGGATTTCTGCAGCAGAATGCCTATCACAAGGACGACACCTATGTGCCGCTCGACAAACAGTTCAGAATGATGAAGGCGATACTCAAGCTCTATGACGAATGCTCTGCAGCGCTTGCAGAGGGTACTGTATTCTCGGATATTCTTGCTACGGGAATTTTCGAGACCGTAATAAAGATGAAATATGAGATTCCGAATGATAAGCCTGAGCTCTTTCTTGAGCTTGATGCGCAGATAGAGCAGGCAGTACGGAGCATCGGTTAAGGAGGGCGTATGGCTGTACAGTATATGGGGCTCAAAGAGATAAACGGCTCTCTTATCGCCCTTGACAATGTTTCGGGCGTGTCCTATGATGAAGTGGCACGCATACGCCTTGATGACGGCACCTACAGGACGGGAAGGATCGTCGAGATAGACGGCACAAGGGCAGTACTCCAGGTATTTGAGGGCACAAACGGCCTTTCGCTGGAGAATACCCGCACGATATTTTCGGGAAAGCCTATGGAGATGCCGCTTTCTGAGGAACTCCTCGGCAGAGTGTTCAGCGGAGCTGGCAGGCCCATAGACGGCCTCGGGGAGATATGCGCGGAAAAGTATGCCGATATCAACGGCAGACCGCTCAATCCCGTATCACGTTCCTATCCGAGAAACTATATCAATACAGGTATATCCTCCATAGATGCGCTTATGACGCTTATCAGAGGTCAGAAACTACCGATCTTCTCGGGCTCCGGTCTTTCTCACAACAAGCTTGCGGTACAGATAGTAAGACAGGCGCGCATATCCGAGGAGAGCGGTTCCGACTTTGCCGTGGTATTTGCAGCAATGGGCGTAAAGAACGACGTAGCGGACTATTTCCGTCGCAGCTTTGAGGAAAGCGGAGTTCTCGGACGAGTGGTAATGTTCCTCAATCTGTCTGATGATCCCATAATCGAGAGAATACTCACTCCCAGATGCGCACTGACCGCTGCGGAGTATCTTGCGTTTGAGAAGAATATGCATATCCTTGTAATACTTACGGATATGACAAGCTACGGCGAGGCACTCAGAGAATTCTCGTCATCCAAGGGAGAGATACCCGCAAGAAAGGGATATCCCGGCTATCTCTATTCAGACCTTGCATCGCTTTATGAGCGCGCAGGAGTTGTAGAGGGCGCTGAGGGCTCTGTTACACAGATACCTATACTCACAATGCCCAATGACGATATCACACATCCTATCCCTGACCTTACGGGATATATCACCGAGGGACAGATAGTTCTTGACCGTTCACTTGAACAGAAGGGGATATATCCGCCTGTATCCGTTCTGCCGAGCCTTTCGAGACTTATGAAGGACGGCATAGGCGAGGGGTATACACGTTCGGATCATTCGGACTGCGCAAATCAGCTCTTTGCTGCCTACGCAAAGGTACAGGATGCGCGATCCCTTGCCTCTGTAATAGGCGAGGACGAGCTTTCTGCGCTTGATAAAGCGTATCTGCATTTCGGCAAGCTCTTTGAGCAGTATTTCCTCGGTCAGGGCGCAGATGAGAACAGAAGCATAGAGCAGACGCTTGACCTGGGCTGGACGCTCCTTTCGACACTGCCCAGATCTGCTCTTGACAGAGTAAATGACAAGCTCCTTGATGAAAAGTATGATCCTGAAGCGGCTGAGGAGCTCGAACGCTCGGGGGTGAGGGTGATTGGCTGATCAGGTATTCCCCACCAAGGGCAATCTGCTGAAGGTAAAGCGTTCTCTTGATCTTGCAAAGCTGGGCTATGAACTGCTTGACAGAAAGCGCAACGTTCTTATACGTGAGCTTATGACGATGGTAGATGAGGCGAAGATGCTCCGCCTGTCTATCGCCGATACTTATAAGGAAGCGTATTCCGCACTGCAGAGGGCGAATATCACTCACGGACTTATAAGCAGGATAGCTGAGGGCACTCCGCCCGATGATACTGTAGAGGTGTCTTTTCGCAGCGTAATGGGCTGTGAGCTGCCTCACGTCACTGTATCCGAGGAGGAAAGACCCATACCCTACGGCTTTGCTAATACTGATGAAAATCTTGATATAGCCTATATCGCATTTAGCAAGGTAAAGGTGATGACTGCCCGCCTTGCAGAGACCGACAGCGGAGTATTCCGCCTTGCAGGGGCTATCAAGAAGACGCAGACCAGGGCAAATGCGCTGAAGAATATAGTTATACCGAGATATGAGACCACGCTCAGATATATATCTGACAGCCTGGAGGAAAAGGAAAGGGAAGAATTCTCCAGACAGAAGGTAATCAAGAGGCAGAAGGAAAAACGGTATAAAAGAGTATAATAACGACCGACCGCTGTATGATGATACAGCGGTCGGTTCTTTCGTGAATGAATAAAAAAATAAGACCCCGTAAATACGGGGTCGTTTTAACGAAGTACAGATTACTTGGACTTCTTAGCAACTACTGCTGCTGCTGCGAGAGCAACAGGGATAACTGCCATAGCTACAGGAGCGTTGCCGGTAGCAGGAGAAGGAGCGGGCTCTACAGGAGCTTCCTCAACAACTTCTTCAACAACCTCTTCTACAACTTCTTCCTCAACGGGCTCTTCCTCGATAACTTCCTCGATTACTTCTTCCTCGAGAACATCGCCTTCGTCCTCAAGACCAGCAGCCATAGTGGAAACGCCAGCCATAGAAACAACAACTGCGGAAGCAGCAAGAGCAGCAAGAATCTTTTTCATTTTCTTTCCCTCCAAATATTTATAAGATGGTTCTGCATATTTTGCATTTTGCATAGATAATTATACCATAACATGGCCGTGAATACAAGACTTAATAATCACTAATTTTAGTCAGTAATATGGCGATGCTTGCACATTACCTACAAATATTCTGACAATTCGGACAAAATTCGGTTACATGCGCTGTAACTTACTTTTATCGTATAAGTCTTGCCTCAACATAGTAGCGTTTGTCTTCGGCGTGACCCATGGAGAAAGTCTTTCTCGGCAGGGCACCGTCCTTTATTACTGTGGGGAACAGCTCTTCCTTGCTCATATCGGGAAGTATCACACCTACGGTGCCGGGCTTCTGTGCCAGCTTCTTGACTACATCAGCGCCGTGAATATAGTCTACCGTTCCGCCGTTTTTGCTGATATAGCTGTCTATGAATTCCTGCACGCTGCCGACGGTAAGATTTGATGTGGGCTTGGTTATACCTGCACGGTAGGTCTCACTGCCCATGATCATCTCGAAGTACTGCGGGCAGTTGTTGTCGGTAAGACCGAGAGCGTTGGTCATATCTATCAGGAACTTTGAAGGATCAACTCCCTCAACTATCCTGTGGATGGCTTCAAACTCAAGTGCGCTGCTGTGAAGGTTCACTATCTCCGCAAGTGCGTATCTCGCGGGATGGTCTGACATATCCTTATCGGGGTTGGCTTTTTTCAGCTCCTCGTAATAAGCCTTTGCTGTAGCGAGAGAGTGGTTTCCGTCGCCCATAGCATAGAGAAGTACAGGTACATCGGTCACATAGCTGCGCTTTTCAAAGTTTTCCTTTCTGGCAAGCTCTGCGAGCGCTGCGTCAACAGCTTCGGCGTTGGCATTGTCAACGAGTCTGCCTTCTATATGGCCGCCGCCGAGCATAAGGTCAAAGTCATATACCTGCTCGAGATTTTTCTGTGCAAGAGGCTCTATTACAGTCCTTCCCGGGTCGTCTATGAGTATCATGATATGGGGCAGTTCAAGCGCTGCGCCCCTGCGCAC
>CACZPE010000422.1 GCA_902782875.1 uncultured Ruminococcus sp.
ACAGAAATATAATCTATCAGAACATTTGTATCGATCAGTATTTTCATAAGCCGTATTTCTCCCTGAAATACTCGTCCTTTTCCTTATCTTCATCAAGATCGGGGATTGGTCTTATGATACTGTTCAGATGTTCAAATGCTTTTTGCGCCCGTGTTCTGTTATCATTATCAGATGTTTTATCTGCATAGCCAAACAGCATGATGAAGCCTTCAAGCTGTTTGTCTGTGAGATTATCAAATATGATCTGTGCTGTCTGTCTTGTATCCATAGACCTCATCCTTTCATTTGATAACCCTGATATACTCCAAGTCCATATCCTCCGTACCTGTCATGAAGCAGCCGCTCTTTTTGCTGTGGTCTATATTCTCAAGTATCTCCGGAGTAAGCCTCTCGCCCGGGGCGATTATGGGTATGCCCGGGGGATAGCACATCACGAATTCGCAGGATATCCTGCCTGCGCTCTGCATCAGGGGTATACTCTCCTGCTCGCCGTAGAAAGCCTCCTTCGGGGATATGACTATCTGAGGATTTATGTATTCATGGCCGAGGGAGCTCTTGCTCTCGTCGCCGTAACGGCGCTTTATCTCCGCAAGTGCGGATACAAGGCGCTCTATGTCCTTCCACCTGTCGCCCGGGGAGATTATGGCAAGCACGTTGCCGAGGTCGCCGAGCTCCATCTGTATATCGTACATGTCGCGCAGCTTGTCGTATACCTCGATACCCTCAAGGCCCACATCGCGCGTATATATCGAAAGCTTGGTCTTGTCGAATGCGAATATGCTGTCGCCGTTTACCAGCTCATCGGAGTATGCGTAGTACCCGCCTATGCGGTTGACCTCCGCCCTTGCGTACTCGGCGGACTTCACCACCTGTGCGCACAGCTCCCTGCCCTGTGTGGCGTAGTACTTCCTTGCTATATCCAGGGAGGAAAGCAGCAGATATGAGCCCGATGTGGTCTGGGTAAGGTTTATTATCGCCCTGACGTGTCCCTCGGATATACCCGCCTTTTTGCCCACAAGCAGGAAAGATGACTGTGTGAGCGAGCCGCCTGTCTTGTGCATGGACACGGCAGCCATATCAGCTCCCGCCGCCATGGCGTTTATCGGCATATTCGCACCGAAGTAGAGATGTGTGCCGTGAGCCTCGTCCACGAGCACCTTCATGCCGTGGGCGTGAGCCATTTTCGTTATCTTTGACAGATCGGAGCATATTCCGTAGTAGGTGGGGTTATTGACGAAAACCGCCTTTGCATCGGGGTTTTCCTTTATCGCGCGCTCAACGTTTGCGATACTCATGCCAAGGGGTATGCCAAGCTTCATATCAACGCCCGGATCAACGTATACCGGCAGCACGCCGCTTATGATAAGCGCATTTATCGCACTGCGGTGCACATTTCGGGGGATGATGACCTTGTCCCCCTCCTTACAGACGGAGAGTATCATCGACTGCACCGATGAGGTGGTGCCGTTGACCATAAAGAAGCAGTGCCCTGCTCCGAACGCCTCTGCCGCAAGCTCCTCCGCACGTCTTATTACGGATACCGGGTGGCACAGATTGTCGAGGGGCTTCATCGAGTTCACATCGACATTCATACAGGTCTGGCCGAGAAAATCGGTCAGCATGGGATTACCCTTGCCGTGCTTGTGCCCGGGTACATCAAAGGGCACTACACGCATATCATTATATTTTACAAGTGCCTCATAGATAGGGGCTGAGTTCTGATTGAGCATCTGTAAGTCAGGTCTCCTTGATCAAAATTGATTCGGAGCCGTTTGTCTGCGGCTCTGTATCGCCATCATCAGCTGTGTGCCCTTGTCCGCCATAAAGCTGCTGTGAGCAAGATCGGGCATAGCTGTATACAGCGTTTCGCCGGCGGCATCATAATATCCCATAAGATACAGAAGCTCCGCCCTATAATAGCTGAATATGCCCTGTGAGAGTGCAAATATCCGTAACATCTGACGCGCCTTGCTGTTTGCGTTATTTCCCGCCGACTGCGAAAGGGAGATAAGGCGGTCGCATATGCCGAGGGCTGTTTCGTATTCGCCCCGTGCCTTGTATATCCGCATGGAGACGGTAAGATAATATTTTACGATATCCAGATTGTTCATGTGACGCTCTACGATAGCATCCGCCTCATCCTCACAGGCCGTCACATTCACGCTGTCACCTGTTATATCATATATAAAGGTGCGGGAAAGCATTATTCCCATGCGTTCCCTGTCACTGCGGGGATTTATACGGTCAAGCACTTCAAGCGCCCGCCCGGTTTCACCTCTGTATATCAGGGCATCTGCCAAGAGCGAAAGTATCTTTCTTCTCTGGATAAAGTTAAGCCTTGCTGCTCTTTCAAGCCGCGTTATCATCCCGTCGCCCGTGATGTCGTTGTTCATCCTGACAGTAAGGGAAAGCAGGCTTATCCCCGAGAGATAAGAGATAACAAATACGGGTATGCTCAGAAATCCTGCGAGAAATATCAGCACAAGCAGAACGCCTGCTATTCGTGATACAAACGGTATCTGCAGCCTCGGAGAGATAAATGCAAGTATGAAGATAGCAAATACTCCGGGATATATGAGGAAAATGCCGTTCCTGACCTTCCTGAAAAGCCTCTCGGCATGGTCCTGTGGTATCTGTTTCATATCTGTTTATCAGAATATATTCATACCGCTGAATATCTCTATCATTTCCTTCCTGAGAAGGTCGTTTATCTCAAGCCTGCGCTTGGGTGCAAGCTCGTAGGTATCGGTATTGAAGAGATAGTTCTGCAGTATTATATCCTTTATCATCATCTTGGTGTGGAATATATTCGCCTGATATACGTTTATATCTATCGCGTCGTATTTCTCGAGAGTCTCTCTTGCGATATAGTTCTGTATAGAGGTTATATCGTGGTCGATGAAGAGCTTCTTGCCCTCCTCATCGCGGGTAAAGCCCCTTACACGGTAGTCTATCGTGATGATATCCGAATCAAAGCTGCCGATGAGATAATCCAGGGATTTCAGGGGCGTTATCTCGCCGCAGGTGGATACATCTATATCCACTCTGAATGTGGTTATCGCATTGTCGGGATGGAATTCGGGATAGGTATGCACCGTGAGGTGGCTCTTGTCAAGATGCCCCGCAAGGTCGGTCTTGAGACTGCTCATATTGCATGATTCGTCTATCGCGCCCTCGGGGATATGCCTTTCGGATATAAGTACAGTGACCGATGCTCCCTGGGGCTCATAGTCCTGCTTTGATATATTGAGCACATGAGCGCCTATCATATCCGTGACGTCACACAGTATCTTCGTGAGACGGTCGGAATTGTACTGCTCATCTATGTATTTGAGATAATCCTGCTGCTCCCTGTGGCTTTTGGCGTAGCAGACATCATATATATTAAAGCTAAGAGTCTTTGTGAGATTGTTGAACCCGTAAAGCCTCAGTCTATCGCTCAATACAAACACGTCCTTGTCAAGGGGCTGAGTCTTCATCAAGACAGTATACCCCAAATTAAAATTATACGATATATAGTACCATATTCTGCGCAGAAAGTCAAGGCAGAATTGATGAATAATATGGGGTGATACGGCAGAAAAACAGGGGACTTTCGTCCCCTGTCACCGATGCGTTATCCGAGCTCAAGCATCCTGTCTATACATTTC
This sequence comes from uncultured Ruminococcus sp., assembly GCA_902782875.1. The sequence goes on from CACZPE010000422.1 coordinate 3,651, forward strand.
TTTGCCGCAAGGCGCGTACCCTCGTCAAGGATTATCTCCTCGCCGCCGTCGCCCTCAAGGCAGTTGAGTATGGATGCAAGCGTCGTCAGCTTCATGTTCGGACAGATATTGTCCTTTGAAAGCGCATAGAACCTCTTTTCGGGATGCTCTATGGAAAGATGGCTCACTATCGCATTTTCCGTACCGATGATGAATTCCCTTGCGCTGCTCTCTATGGCGTAGTCCATAATACCCGTGGTACTGCCCGCGTAGTCTGCCATAGCGACCACCTCGGGGCGGCATTCGGGATGCACAAGGAACAGCGCATCCGGATGCAGCGCCTTTGCACGCTCCACATCCCTTACTGTAAGGCGCTGATGAACAGGGCAGCCGCCGTGTATAAAGGCGAATTCCTTGCCGGGCACCTGCTCCCTGACATGATTGCCCAGATTGCAGTCGGGTATGAACAGTATCTTATCGTCCTCAAGGGAGCTTATTATCTTTACCGCAGAGGAGGATGTGACACACACATCGCATATGGTCTTGAGCTCTGCAGTCGTATTGATATAGCACACGACGGTATATCCCGGATACTTGTCCTTGAGCGCCTGCAGGGAAGCAAGATCGAGCTGCTCTGCCATGGGACAGCCTGCCTCGGGCTCGGGGAGATATACCCTCTTTTCGGGGGAGAGTATCTTCACGGTCTCGGCCATGAATCGCACTCCGCACATCATCACGTTTTTGCTCGGGCTCTTTTCCGCCTTGCGCGCAAGAGCGAAGGAATCGCCCGTGAAATCCGCTATCTCAAGTATGTCATGCGTCTGGTAGCAGTGTGCGAGTATGCACACGTCCTTTTCCTTTTTAAGCTGCAATATACGCTGCTGAATGTCGCTGATAGTAGGCATACCGTCGCTCCTCTTATACATCGCCCATAGCCTGTGCCGCCTTTATCATAATGGCACATTCAAGGCGCTTTTTCTCTATCTCGCAGGAGAGTTTGTGCGATGTGAATATATCGCCCATATACTCATAGTTGTTGGCATTGCATCCGCCGCTGCAGTAGAATTTTGCCCAGCAGTTCTTACAGTCTTCCTTGTTGTATATATGTGTGGAAGCGAATTTCTTCTTCATTTCCTTGTCAAATTCGCCTGTGAGGATATTGCCCATATGGTAATCCTCCATACCCACGAACTGATGACAGGGATATATATCTCCGTCGGGGGTGACAGCGACGTATTCATTGCCGCAGCCGCAGCCCCTGAGTCTCTTTATCGCGCACGGCCCCTGATCGAGGTCGAGCATGAAGTGGAAGAAGTTGAAGTGCTTTCCCTTGCGGTCGTTGTCGATAAGCATATCCGCAAGACGCTCGTACTCCCTGAATACCGCAGGGAGATCCTTCTCCGTTATCGCATAGGGCTCGTCGGACTTGCTCACAACTGGCTCTACGGATATCTGGTCAAAGCCCAGCTCCCTGAGATGGAACACATCATCGGCAAAGTCGAGATTGTACTTTGTGAATGTTCCTCTCACGTAATAATCCTTGAAATTCCTCTTCTTTGCAAGCTCCAGATAGGCGGGGACTATCTTGTCGTATACCGAAGTGCCGTCAACGCGGTGGCGCACACGGTCGTTGACATCCTTGCGCCCGTCTATGGACATGACAACGTTGGACATCTCCTTGTTGATAAAGTCCATCTTGTCCTCTGTGAGAAGAGTACCGTTGGTGGTTATAGTAAAGCGGAACTTCTTGTTGTATTCCTTTTCCTGTGATCTGCCGTATTCCACGAGCTGCTTTACCACATTCCAGTTCATCAGCGGCTCTCCGCCGAAGAAATCCACCTCAAGATGCTCTCTCGTGCCCGAATTCTTGAGCAGGAAGTCAAGAGCCTGCTTGCCCACATCAAAGCTCATCACCTTGCGGCCCATGCAGTAGTCGCCCGTACCCGCGAAGCAGTAATCGCAGCGCAGATTGCAGTCCATCGCCACGAGCAGGCACATCGCCTTTACAGGTGCGGCAACAGACAGCTTGGCGAATTTTTCGTAGTCGTCGGGGGAGAAAAGGATCTTCTCGTTATAGAGCTCCTTTATCTCATCATAGCATGAAAGTATATCATCCTTTTCATAGAAGCGCTGCAGCTTGGTGACAACGTTCTCGGGACATTCGTCCTCAAAAGGAGGAGCCACATTGTCAAGCATATCATATGTCAGTTCATCCACCACATGAACGCCGCCGCTGTGAACATCAAGCACTATGTTATAGCCGTTAAGCTTATACTTATGGATCATATCAACACTCTCCGGATATTCGGTAATAAAGGTTCATTATAAAACAATAAGGACAGAACCTGCGCTCTGTCCTCCCGGGATGATCCCGCACAAACATTATTCTTTGTCGAGGCTCTCGCACTTCTGGTTAGCTACAGTGCATGAGGTCTTGCAAGCTGACTGACATGATGCTGTGCATCTGCCGCAGCCGCCCTTTGCTGCACTCTGCTTGAGGTTAGCCTTGTTGATTGTCTTGATGTGCTTCATGAAGAAACCCTCCCTCAAAACTTATAATAAAACAATTCTATCACATTCAGAGCCCGATTTCAATATGCTGACAAAGATTTGTAGATTTGCACAAAACAAATCGCGGACGGCGCCCCGAAATTACTCCATACAATACAGCTTAAAAGTACGGACATATACTCGCTAAAGATTCGCTATGCCTGTATGCCGTCATGCCTTTCTGCATACCGCGGTCACGCTCATGTCCCCGTTCTCTGTCCGTGCGAATATATCGCCCTTCATCCCATTCATGAGCCTGCGGCATATATACAGCCCCAGACCGCTCCCCTGCTTTCCTGCCGAATTAGAGCCGCGCCAGAAGCTGTCGAATATATGCGGCATCTCGTTCTCATCAAGGGTGCAGCCGCTGTTGGTGACAGTGATAAGACGGCAGTCCTCCTCGTCTGAAAAGGTCATGCGGATATACCTCCCGTCGCCGTATTTCACGGCATTGCCGAATATATTCTGCAGCACCTCGGTCAGCCTGTCGGGGTCTCCGTACAGCATGCAGTTTGTGTGATCATCCACCGTAAACTGTGTGCCTGCCGCCCTGAGCCTGTCTTCATAGTAGCTTTTTATCCTGTCTGTCACGTCATCAAGGTAATATTCGGTATTGTTTATCTCCATATCCTTCACGCCGCTTTTCAGCCCCGAGATCATCTCGTCAAGATGAGCCTCGATCTCGTCGGCGTGTGCGTTTATACTGTCGGCTGCCGCCCTCTGCTTCTCCGCATCGGCGTATATCCCCTTTGAGAGAGCCTTTGCATAGAGCTTTATGCTCGAAAGCGGCGTTTTTATATCATGGGAGAGGGAGAGCAGCATGGTCTTCTCCTCCCTTGCCTGCTCAAGCTCGCGCTTGTCCGAGCTCTCGAGCTTTTCCCTGAGCATGTCAAGGCCCCAGACAAA
>CACZPE010000423.1 GCA_902782875.1 uncultured Ruminococcus sp.
AAGCAGCAGCTTGTTACAAGAATGTTGTCTTCAGAAAGTCTGGTATCCAGCGATCATCTGATAAAGGGTGAGATAGAGGCTAAGGAATGGATAAAGCTTGCTGAAGGTGCTGACAGGATATCAGATATGAATATGTATCTTGATGATACCGCAGGTATTACAGTAGTGCAGATGAAAGCAAAACTGCGCCGCCTTAAAAACGTCGGCCTTGTTATTATAGATTATCTTCAGCTGATGAATTCCAGCAGAAAGACAGACAGCAGAGTCAATGAGATATCAGATATCACCCGTCAGCTCAAGCTTATGGCTAAAGAGCTCGATGTGCCTGTAATTACTTTGTCTCAGCTTTCCCGTGCGGTTGAATCAAGAACTGACAAGCGCCCGCTTCTTTCAGATCTGAGAGAATCAGGTTCTATAGAGCAGGATGCGGATATAGTAATGTTCCTTTACCGTGAGGGATATTACAATAAGGACAAGGTAGATGACATAAATCTTGCTGAATGTATCGTAGCCAAGAACCGTCATGGTGAAACAGGTACGATAAACCTCAGATGGAACGGTCAGTATACGCTTTTCCTCAGTGAAGACAGCCGTTCGATGCAGGTAAATGAATAATGAATGATCTTGAGATTACAGTAGAAAAAACCATAAAAGAACACTGTCTTATAAACTCCGGGGCTCATGTTATTACTGCGCTTTCGGGCGGTGCGGACAGTGTTTGTCTGCTTTTTGTGCTTGACAGTCTTTCTGACAAAATGGGATTTACTGTTTCTGCGCTTCACGTAAACCACTGCCTTAGGGGAGCTGAAAGTGACGGAGATGAGCAGTTCTGCCGTGAGCTCTGCGGGAAAATGGGTATTGAGTTTACTTCAATAAGGGTAGATGTCATGTCTCTTGTCAGAAAAAGCGGAATGTCTACTGAAGAGGCTGCCCGTAAACTCAGGTATGATGCGCTTTGTTCTGAAGCAAAAAAGTACGGCAGCTGCGTTATAGCCACTGCTCATAATATGTGCGATAATGCAGAAACGGTCCTTTTCAACATAGCAAGGGGAACTGGCATAAAAGGCATATGCGGGATACCGTATAAACGTGATGATATAATCAGACCTCTTCTTGACGTTCAGAGAAAGGATATAGAAGAGTATCTTGCAGTAAAAAAACAGCTCTATGTTACCGACAGTACCAATCTTACGGATGATTATTCGAGAAACCGTATAAGACACAATGCAATCCCTGTGATGACTGATATTAATCCGGCGTTCTTTTCTGCGGTATCACGACTTTCGACAGCTGCAGATACGGACGAAGACTATTTTGCTCATATATTGTCAGAGCTCACACCCGAACAGATACCCTTACAACATAGTGCCGTAAGAAGGCGATATATATCCCAAAAACTTACCGAAAGCGGAATCCCTGTTACATATGACAGGATATCTCTTTTTGACGGATTTATGTCCCGCAAAGAAAGTATACGCTATTCACTTTCCGATAATATATATGCTGTTTTCAGAAAGGGAATAATGAGCATCGAGCGGTTTATTGATTATGATGATATATGTATTGAGATAGAGCTCAGAAGCGGCAATTGCTACAATATATATGATAAAACAGTGAAAATCCTTGGGTTTTATGATGATATTTCAGGAAACAGGACTAAAGTTCACAATAAATTAACATATACCATGCTCAATTGTGATAAAATACATGGTGTTGTATGTCTGCGCAACAAACGTGATGGGGATAAAATCATGTTTGCAGGCCGCAATTTTGAAACAAGGCTGAAAAAGCTTTATAATTCGCTCGGCCTTTCTCATAACGAACGTCGTACTGCGCTTGTTATGGAAGATGAGGATGGTATTATCTGGAGCGAATACGGCGGTGCAGCTGACAGAGTATCAGGTCCTGACGGCAAAAGGTTTATCGGAATAGGAGTTGAAAGATAACTATGCATGATATCAGAACTCTTATAGATGAAGAAATGATAGCCAAACAGATATCCGACTCAGCAGCACGGATTTCACAGGAATACAAAGGAAAGCCTCTTCTGTTTGTAAGTGTGCTGAAAGGTGCATTTGTGTTCATGGCCGATTATATCCGCGGTGTGGATATACCGTGTGAGATGGCGTTCATGGCGGCAGAAAGCTACGGCGATTCTACCATATCTTCCGGAAATGTAAGGATCACCCTTGATATTGCACTGGATCTGTCCGGATACCATGTTATAATACTTGAAGATATCATAGATACAGGCCGCACGCTCAAAAAGATATACGAGATAATAAAAAGCAGAAATCCGCTGTCACTCAGAGTGATCACCCTGCTTGACAAGCCGTCCCGCAGGACAGTAGATTTTACTGCGGATGAATCGCTTTTTACCATTCCTGATCTTTTTGTGGTCGGATATGGTCTTGACTATGCCGAAAAATACAGAAATCTGCGTTATATAGGAATAATTAACTGAACAAAGGAAGGGAAATGAATGAAAAAAGGCAGTGGAATAGTAGTTTATCTTATCATATTTCTTGTCATAGCTTTTGGTCTGGTATATCTCCTTAAGGGAGTATCTCATCCCACCAATGAGTATAAGTATTCTGAGATCATGAGATATTTTGACAACTATCAGGTTTCAAAATATGATTTTGATCTGAACAACGGCGAACTCCATATGACAGTTGATGATAACGGAACTGCAAAGGAGATCACCTATACAGTGCCGAATATCGATCTCTTTATACATGAGATCCAGACTAACTACAACGGAGATAACTACAGAGAGGCATATAACAAGCTTCATCCTGATGCTCCGCTTGAGCAGGAATACTATAAGATACAGGATACATCATGGCTTTACAGCCTTCTTCCCACTATCCTTATCTTTATTATGATGGGCGCTCTCTTCATCTTTATGATGAGACAGATGGGCGGATGCTCAA
>CACZPE010000424.1 GCA_902782875.1 uncultured Ruminococcus sp.
AAGAGTACTCGCACAAATAACGGACGGCTGCCCTGACGGATTGTGTATAGACAAAAACGACGATCTGTGGATCGCGATATGGGGCGGCAGCCGCGTTGAATGCCGCAGCGGCATAACGGGAGAAAAGCTTGCAGAGATACACGTCCCCGCTGAACACGTCACATCATGTGCCTTCGGCGGTGAGGATATGCGCACGCTCTATATCACATCATCAGGCGACGGGCTTGACGGCAGATATGACGGATGTATATTCTCCTGCAGAGTTGATGCAGAGGGCCCCGCTCCTGATACTGCAGTTATATGGTGATCCTATGATAAACTATGATCTCTATGACCTTCACGCTATGATAGTGTTTTTCCGCAGCCGCCCCGAAAGGTTTGAGGCATATAAATCTGCTGTGGAAAGTATCATCGCACTTCTGAGCGATGACGCTCCCACAGATGACAATATCATCAGGCGCACACTCCTGCCCTGCTACAGTGACAGCGACACCGCCCTTTCCTGGGTGACGGTCAACAACAGATACACCGCAGGCACAACGATAATAAAGGACAGATATGTCCGCGATACCCTTGCGGCGGTACTTACGGAAATGACAGCCTGTTATGAGGATAAGGAACGTTTTTATGCCCTGTGTGACGCCGTGCATAACATCCCGCTGATACTTGCGGATGAAAAGGATCCCCGCAGGACGGTACGATCCATGATAAAGGACTACAGAAAATATAACCGTTCTTTTCTTGAATAAACCTGTCATACAAAACGAACCCCGGTGCGGCTGCCGCACCGGGGTTCTTATATCAGCATCAAAACCTTAGGAGGAGTCTATGCGCTGATATACATCATCAGTCATTGCTCAGTGAAACGATAACATCGCTTACGAGGTTTGCGGGAAGCTGCTCATAGCGGACGAATTCATATCCGAAGCTGCCCATGCCCTTGGTTATCTGTCTGAGCTGAGTAGTAAAGGTCTGCATCTCTCTTTCGGGTACTTCCGCAACGATGACGGTCATGCCCTTTTCCTCTGCGGGATCCATGCCGAGGACTCTGCCGCGGCGCTTGTTGAGATCGCCCATAACATCACCGGTGTTGTCGTTGGGAACGGTGACTGTGAGAGTGCCGATAGGCTCGAGTATAGTGGGATCAGCCTGCTTCATGCCCTCCTTGAAGGCGATGCCTGCAGCTGTCTTGAATGCCATTTCGGAGGAGTCAACGGGATGGTAGGAACCGTCAACGAGTATAGCCTTTACGCCTGTAACGGGGCAGCCTGCGAGAACGCCCTTCTGCATGCAGTCCTGAAGTCCCTTCTCAACTGCGGGGAAGAAGTTCTTGGGTACAGCACCGCCGAATACCTTCTCTTCAAATACGAGAGTATCCGATACGCAGGGCTCGAATTCGATCCATACATGGCCGTACTGACCGTGACCACCGGACTGTTTCTTGTGCTTGCCCTCTACCTTGACCTTCTTTCTGATGGTCTCTCTGTAAGCTATGCGCCTCGGAGCGAGGGTGATATCAGAGCCGAACTTGCTCTTGAGCTTGGCAGCAGCGACCTCAAGATGCTGCTCGCCGAGACCTGCGAGGATAAATTCGCCTGTTTCCGCATTCTGCGAGAACTCGATGGAGGGATCCTCCTCCATTATCCTTGCAAAGCCTGTGCTGATCTTGCTCTCGTCGCCCTGTGCCTTTGCCTTGACAGCCATCTTGTAGCAGGGCTTGGGGAACTCTATCTTCTCGAAGGAGTATACGTCTCCTCCGCAGAGAGTGTCATTGGTAGCGGCGTTGATCTTTACAGCCACGCAGATATCGCCTGCATGAGCCTCGTTCATCTCCACCTGCTTCTTGCCGACAAGCGTGCATATCTTGCCTATCTTCTCGGGCTCGCCCGTGCGGGAGTTGATATACTCGGAGTTGGGCTTGAGGGTACCGGAGAGCACCTTGATAAAGCTCATCTTGCCTACGAACGGGTCAGCGACTGTCTTGAACACGAATGCGCCCACAGACTTGCTGTCGTCACAGGGGATCTCGATTATATCATCGTTCTTATAAGCCGTTGCGGGCTTGGTGTCTGCAGGTGAAGGAAGCAGCAGAGCCACTTCCTTGAGCAGCATGTCTATACCGCCCATAGTAACATCGGAGCAGCAGATGACAGGTGTGATGATACCGCTGTTCATACCGTCGTGGAGGCCCTTTACGAGCTCCTTCTGGGTGAATGCCTCGCCCTCGAAGAACTTTTCCATAAGCTCCTCGTCGGTCTCTGCAACAGCCTCGGAGAATGCGGCTACAAGGCCGTCAATACGGTATTCGAGCTTGTCGGATATCTCTGCGGTGGGCATATCGGTCTCGGTAACGTTGCCCTTTTCATCATACTTGTAGCACTTCATCTCGATAAGGTTGAGATAGGATACTACCTTTCTGTCATGTATAACGGGAACTA
>CACZPE010000425.1 GCA_902782875.1 uncultured Ruminococcus sp.
CAGCGAAGAGTATTCGTAAGGCCTGCATTCTTGCTTCCGTGTTCTCTTATATCCTCATTTTTAAGAAGTCTGACTACTATTATTGATGAATTGCAGCTGCCGAGAAGATATGATATTACCGCTGTAAGAACAAGCGATATTATGAGCATTTTAACACTTCCCTGTTACTTTGTATCGTTCCTGTCGCGCTCTCTTACAACAAAGCGGACAGGTGTGCCTGTAAGGCCGAATGTCTGTCTTATCTGATTCTCAATATATCTCTGATATGAAAAATGGAAGAGCTGGGCTCGGTTGACAAACACCACAAACGTAGGCGGTTTTGTCGAAGCCTGAGTGATATAGTATATCTTAAGTCTTCTTCCCTTGTCTGAAGGAGGCTGTACCCTTGCGGTGGCATATGCGAGCACATCATTGAGCATACCTGTAGTTACACGCATATTATTCTGTTCATTGACGCTGTTGATCATCGGGAACAGCTTATCCACTCTCTGCCCTGTTTTCGCAGAAATGAATATGAACGGCACATATGACATGAAGCTGAACTGTTCCTTGAGCTTGTTGGTATATTCATCGAGGGTATGACTGTCTTTTTCAATGATATCCCATTTGTTGACAGCAACTATACAAGCTTTGCCCTGTTCATGTGCATATCCTGCAATCTTGGAATCCTGCTCCGAAAAGCCCTCTGCCGCATCTATCATTATAACGGCAACATCTGCTCTGTCTACAGCCATATAAGCACGAAGCACGCTGTAATGCTCTATCTTTTCGGTGACCTTGGATTTTTTCCTTATTCCTGCGGTATCTATGAATACATACTTACCGTTTTCGTTCTCTATTACAGTATCAGTAGCATCACGGGTAGTACCTGCTATATTGGATACTATAACTCTTTCTTCTCCTGCTATACGGTTTATAAGAGAAGATTTACCCGAGTTCGGTTTGCCGATCACGGCTACCTTTATATACTCTTCACCGTATTCGTCCTCTCCTTCTTCGGGGAGATACTTATATATCTCATCGAGAAGATCACCCGAACCATGTCCGTGTTCAGCAGACACCGGGAAAGGATCGCCCATACCCAGATTGTAGAATTCATAGAATTCAGGTGACGGTTCGCCTATCCTGTCGCATTTATTCACGGCAAGAATAACCGGTTTTCCGCATTTTTGCAGCATAAGAGCAACTTCATGATCATCTGCTGTAACTCCGCATCTGATATCAGTCAGGAATACGATAACATCAGCTTTATCTATCGCAACCTGAGCCTGCCGTCTCATCTGGGAAAGGATGACGTCATCTGAGTTAGGCTCTATACCGCCTGTATCAACGAGCATAAACTCTCTGTTTCTCCACTCGCATTTGGAATATATACGGTCACGGGTGACACCCGGAGTATCCTCTACTATAGAGAGCCTTTTGCCGACAAGCTTGTTGAAAAGTGTAGATTTACCTACATTAGGTCTGCCTACAACCGCAACTATCGGAAGCGCCACTTTGCTCACCGTCCTTTCATTTCACCGAGCATGGCAGCAGCAAGTGAATACCCGTCGTTGTCTGTCATGCGAATTTTTACATTAAGTCTGTCCTCGACCTCATAGATATGTTTATCATCAAGGAACAGATCACTGTTTCTCATTATCATAGAGCTTGTAAGCAGAAGCTCTTCCCCGAGCTCCTTGCCGTCAAGCTGTTCAGTAATATCCGTTGCAGTAAGAAGTCCTGCCACGGTAATTGTATCGCCAAAGAAATTGTTTATTATCCTGAATACATTTACTTTTAGCCCTTCAAAACGCTTTTCGGCCATATCTGCAAGCTCGTATAACAGATCATAGGCAGCAGTGCCTGTAGCTATAGATACTTGTCTCGGCCTTCTGAGAACATTCACGGGGTAATCCTTTATAGCATCCACAAATTCATCATACAGTGAACGTATCATACCTACGCCGTTCTCATACTGCGGATATCCTTCATATGCTCCTGCATCGGGCATAGGATATCCCGCCTTAAGATAGAATTCATCAGATGCAAAAACAAGCCTTGTGCCGTATTTCTCAAGAAAATTATTCTGAAACTCCTCTATTATAGCTATATTCTTTATCGCATCATCTTTGTTGAATGCCCTCAGAGGATACAGTCCACAGCGAAATTTTGTTATACCAAGAGGTACAACAGCGATACTGCTGACATTAGGCATAAGATTCCCGAGGTCGGTCAGAGTCCTTCTAAGTTCGTCTCCATCATTGAGATCGGGACAAAGAACTATCTGGCAGTTGAGCATGATGCCTCCCTCAGCCATCTGGCGGAGAAAATCAAGCTTGTCTCCTGCAAAGCGGTTATTCATCATAACTTTACGCAGCTCGGGATTTGTAGTATGAACGGAGACATTGACATTGAGCTTCATTTTTATGATTCTGTCAACATCTTCCTGTTTCAGATTGGTCAGGGTGATATAGTTGCCCTGAAGAAAGGATAATCTGGCATCATCATCCTTGAAATACAGGGTTTTTCTCATGCCCTCAGGCAGCTGGTCTATGAAGCAGAATACGCATTTATTACAGCAGCTCTGCTTCTTGTCCATAAGATACGTCTCGAATTCAAGGCCGAGGTCTTCATATTCTCCTTTTTCTATCCTGTACATACGGTATTTACCGTCGCGTTTGGTGACCAGCTTAAGTGTAGTCTCTGACGCATAGTACATATAGTCAAGAACATCCTTTATAAACTCACCGTTTATGGATACAAGAATATCTCCCGCTATAATGCCGTGTTTTGATGCAGGTGTGTGTGCAGTCACAGATTTAATTGTTACTGACATGACACACCCCCGAAAAGATCTATGTTCCCGGTATAAGAAAAAAGCAGAGACGAGATCCCGCTCTGCTTTTACTCAGAAGAACATCATATATCCTTCTTAATAACCTCAACGCCCTTGTAATATCCGCAATTCTTGCAAACCTTGTGAGGAGCGGTAAGCTCGCCGCAGTGAGAGCATCTTGAAAAAGTGGGCGCATCCAGCTTCCATACAGCGCTGCGTCTCTTGTCTCGTCTTGCTTTGGAAGTTTTTCTCTTTGGTACTGCCATCTGTTCAGCACCTCCTTATCATAATATGCCGCATCCGAAATCTTAAATCCCGGACACAGTCAGACTGCTTTGCCTGCACAGCCGCAATCAGTTGTGTTAAGATCTGCTCCGCACACAGGACATAATCCCTTGCAGTCCTCACTGCAAAGCATCTTTGTAGGCATTTCAAGCAGAACGTCATTCAAAGCTACATCGTCCATATCGAGCCTGTCATTCTGAGTAACTATATAATCATCATTTTCACCGTTAGCAAGGTGTCTGACGAGAATATGCTCAAACGAGAGAGAAAAATCTCTTTCAAGCTCTTTAAGACATCTGTCACATTGTGTTCTGAAAGTACTTTCAGCGGTGTACTCGAGAGTAACTACCCCTGCACGGTTTCTGATCATGCCATCAACAAAAACAGGTCTGAAAAAATCATGACCTCTTATACTGCTTCTGACATCAGCGAAAGCCTCACCCTTGAAAGGCAGCTCATCAACAACATTCTCATAGACCCTGCTGATATCTATAATCATCCGCACACCTCTGTACAATCATAACAAACATAAAGAATTATATCACA
>CACZPE010000426.1 GCA_902782875.1 uncultured Ruminococcus sp.
CCTTGTATCGCTCATCCGCCATTCTGAATCCGGGGATATATTCGGTTACGGGCGCATCAAGCTGCACCTTACCCTCGTCAACGAGCTGCATTACGGCAGCGGTCGAATATATCTTGCTCACCGAGCCCACGCAGTATATCCTGTCCGTTTGTTCCGATGTTGCCGCTGTCTGTGCGGAGGTTCCGGCTGCCGCTTTTTCAGCGGAAACGGGGGCGATAACAGGTATCATACATAAAGCCGCGATGGCTGCTAATATTTTCTTATTCATATTTTTCTCCATTTTCTCAGTGCGGAGTTTTTCATTCCGTCATAAGCTCCGTTACGGATACCTTTCTTATATCTGATGCGCCGATGTAGGTGACGATGTAGGTGAATATCACTATCGCTATGCCTGCGAAGACGGTGAGTGCATAGTTCTGCGGTACCTGACCGCCGAAAAGCAGCATCCAGAAATACTTGTTGATGATGACCGAGACCACTGCTGCTATCACCACGGCGATGACAGTCACGGGCATTATGCGCAGCGCCGTCTGTGTCATAAGATCCCTGGAGGAATAGCCCATGCTCTTCATTATGCCCAGTTCCTTACGCTGTCTCTTGATATTCGATGATGTTATTATCCCGAGTATGACAGCTACCACTGCTGCTATGAATATCATAGCGCAAAGACTGAATATCTTTGTTACAGCCGCAATGCCGTCACACTCTGTCTTAGCCATATCCAACAAGGAACTGAGCTTTTTTATCACGAATTTCGAGCTGTTGCCCTTTATCAGGGTATCGCCTATCCTTATGGCATAATCCGCATCGGTGACACCGTACTGCGAGATAAGGACTGCCATTTTTTCATCTGCCTTGCGGCGTATGCGCTCTTCAAGTGAACTGCCTTCACTGCTCTGAGCCATAGTGTCCTCCACATTTGCGCCGTAAAGAGCGGTGAGCTTCTTGTCAAAATCCTCCCTTGAGTATCCGTCATTCAGATATACATCAAGCACGCGCAGAGATGCTGTCGGATTGGTTCGCAGGAAGCCCTCGGGTGTAAAATAGAGGGAGGTCTGATTGAACGCCAGATTGCTCACTATCCCCGTTACGATATAGCTTGTTTCTTTGCAGTCGCCCTGTACTATTATGCTGTCGCCTATGTTCACATTGTCCTCTCTGTGTCTCCTGAGTGATATGGTGACTTCATTGTCATACTGCGGGAAACGTCCGTCTATGAGGAATATATTTTCCGTTTCATTAAAATCATATACGACCGCTCTGGGATCAGGCAGTTCCGAGCCCTTTACCTTCAGCTGCTGCAGCCAGTCTGCTGTTGGGAGCACCTTTCTCACCTCGGGCATGGCGAGCAGCTCTTCACGCATCTTGTCCGCATCTGCGCTGTCCATAAGATCTATCTTTGTATCGGCGATCTCACAGCCCATCATTTTGCCGAGATTGTCAGAACCGTTTTTGAAAAAGTCAAACATATACGACGAAAACAGCATCGCTGTTCCTGCAAGCATTATGCACAGCCCCACGCCTAAATTAGAGCGCATATCCGTGAATATCCCCTTGAGTGCAAGACGCAGGTTGATGCTTTTTTTCAGGCGTTCGAGCGGGAAAAAATTCTTGCCGAAATGATGTGTCTTTATCCCTCTGCGGAATGCAACCACGGGCGGGAACTTCTTTATAACGCCTGCCTTTGCAAGCGCAAAGAGTATCACCGCAAGGACTGTGAGCACTGTCACAATTATTATAGCTGCAAAGTTTGTCTTGTTATGCACCGTTCTTGACATCATCGACACGGTCATGAATTTCATGACGGGTGTGAACATTACTGCCGCAATGCCGCCGCCAACTGCCCCTATACCGCCTGTTATCACATATTCATACACATATGAGAGGGATATTTCAAGACTGGTATAGCCCAGCGCTTCAAGCACGCCTATCTGCTGCATCTGATCCTCGATATCCTTTGATATCTTATGCCTTATCATAAACAGGGAGGCAGCCAGTGTCACCAGTGAAAGAGCGCCGCTAAAATAAAGAAAAATATTGAGAAACTGAAGAACATTGTTTTTAAGGCTTATCCTGGAAACAGACCAGGCTAAAAAGCTCTCTCCTGTACGCTCACTGCAGAGCTTGTCATATTCGTGCCAGGTAAAATTGTTTTCTGCATCACGGTTAAACATCAAGGCGGTATATTCTTCCGTCACAGGTGCAAGAGAAAGCTTGTCATCCTCGGTGATGATGCAGGTAAATCCCATACCGGTATTAGAAAAAAGTCCTGCATTGTAAAAGCCTGCTATAGTAAAGGGATACTGCTTTCCGCCATTAAGAACGGTGAATGTATCACCGGGGGCGAATTTTGCGGTTATCTCAAAATATTCCGGCAGCCATATAGGATGTTCAAGTGCGGCTATCTCATCCTCCGAAAGGCTGTGTCCCTTTACAAAGCCTTCAAATCCCCTGTCCTCAGTCTCTGTCATAAACAAGAGACTGTAGGAGCTTTTGCCATTGCCGTCACTGTCTATGACCATCCCGGAGACCAGTAATAAAGGCTTTGATACTGTTATATCCTTTACCCCGTCAAACTCATTGAGAACAGCAAGATGTTCATCACGGTAATTTTTTTGTATCACGATCGCGCCGTCTTTGCTTCCAGACTCTTCAAAGCTCTTGTCAAAGGCATCACTGATGCCTGTGATATTCGCAGCAACGGTAGAGAGCAAAAATGCGGTTATGAGCGTGAGAACAACTATGCCGACAGCCTCGCGTCTGTTCTTCCTGAGATTGAACAGCGAAAGTCTGAATATATTCTTAGTCTGCATCTTACCACCCCATTTTTTCAAGGAATGCCGTGAGGTCACTGCGGCGCTTATTTTCATCATCCTCACCGTATTTCGGCATACGATGCTCGCCTACTGCATCTCCGTCTCGCAGATATATGATCCTTGTGCCGCGAAGAGCCGTTTTCAGGTCATGCGTTACCATTACTATGCTCTGGCCGTTCTCATGCACCTGTGTGAATATATCCAGCACATCCTTGCCTGCTGCGGAATTGAGTGAGCCTGTGGGCTCATCGGCAAAGAGTATTTTGGGATCGTTTATTATCGCTCTTACTATGCCCACACGCTGCGCCTCACCGCCCGAGAGCTGATTGGGATATTTGTTCCACATCTTCTCGGAAAGCCCCACCTTTCTGAGCAGCTCCTTTGCCTTGTTCACGACATCAGGGGAATTTTTCTGCACAATGAACGCGCCTGTAAGCACATTGTCGAGCACAGTCTGGTTTTCAAGCAGGTACACGCTCTGGAATACAAAGCCGCAGTTGCC
>CACZPE010000427.1 GCA_902782875.1 uncultured Ruminococcus sp.
AAGGAGTGTGACTGCTGATGGCCGGTAAAAAGTCATCTGTTATACGCACCCTGCTGTCATGTGTGGGCGAATACTGGAAATATGTGATCCTGACGCCCATATTCATGATCGGCGAGGTCGCCATGGAAGTCATGATACCCAAGAAGATGGCTATGATAGTCGATGAGGGTATAAGCACAGGCAATACCGAGCTTACGATAAAGGTCGGGCTCACCATGATCGCCATGGCTCTTTTCTCACTTGTAAGCGGTTCCCTCGGCGGCAAATTCGGTGCTGTCGCGGCTATGGGCTTTGCAAAGAATCTGAGAAACAAGCTCTTCTCAAAGGTGCAGGATTTCTCATTCGCCAATGTTGACAAGTTCTCCACCGCTTCTCTTGTAACAAGGCTCACGACCGATGTCACAAACGTGCAGAATACGTTCATGATGCTTATACGCTCCGCAGCACGTTCGCCGTTTATGCTGGTATGCGCACTTTTCATGGCGATATCAATCAACTCAAAGCTTGCCATGGTATTCCTTGTAGCAGTGCCTGTACTCGGCGGAGTTATGGCTTTCATCACGATAACGGCATATCCCCGTTTCGGCAGCATGCTTGAAAAGTATGACGCGCTCAATTCGAGAGTGCAGGAAAACCTCATCGGCATCCGCGTGGTAAAGGCATTCGTAAAGGAAAAATACGAAACCGAGAAATTCGTTGAATCCGCAGAGGAAGTAAGAGCCGCTCAGGTAAAGGCCGAGAAGGTCGTTATCTGCGGTATGCCTGCGATGCAGCTGACTATGTACTCATGTATCGTAGCAGTGCTGTTCTTCGGCGGCAATATGGTCATAAACAAGACTATGCTCGTAGGTGAGCTTTCAAGTTTCATAAGCTATATCACACAGATACTCATGTCTCTTATGATGCTCTCGATGCTCTTCGTAATGACCACTATCTCCATAGCATCCGCAAAGAGAATAGCCGAAGTACTCAACGAGATCCCCGATATCAGCGATGAGGGTGCCGACAAGGAGCTCTCCCCTGCTGACGGCTCGATCGAATTTGAAAATGTTGATTTCAGCTATTCGGGCGACACAAACAATCTCACCCTGAAGGACATAGACATAAAGATCGCTTCGGGAGAGACCATCGGTGTTATCGGCGGCACGGGCTCGTCAAAGACCACGCTTGTACAGCTTATACCCAGGCTCTATGACACAACATCCGGCACAGTAAGGGTCGGCGGCAGGGATGTGAAGGAATATACCCTTGAAGCCCTCAGAAACAATGTTGCCATGGTGCTTCAGAAGAATGTGCTTTTCTCGGGCACCATACGCGACAATCTGCGCTGGGGCGATGAGAACGCAACTGACGAAGAGATCATGGAAGCCTGCAGACAGGCTCAGGCGCATGATTTCATAATGAGCTTCCCAGACGGATACGATACCGACCTCGGACAGGGCGGCGTAAACGTTTCGGGCGGTCAGAAGCAGAGACTGTGTATCGCAAGAGCGCTGCTTAAAAAGCCCAAGATCATCATACTCGATGACTCCACATCTGCGGTTGATACTGCCACGGATGCAAAGATACGCGATGCATTCGCCGCAAATCTCGCAGACACTACTACTATAATAATCGCACAGAGAATATCCTCCGTGCAGCATGCAGACAGGATAATCGTTCTCGATGACGGCAGGATAAACGCCTTTGATACTCACGAGAACCTTATGAAGACCAATGAGATATACCGTGAGGTATATGAATCCCAGCAGAAGGGAGCTGATGAATAATGCCGCCCAGAGGACCGCTCAAACCCGGACAGAAGCCGAAGAACGCGCTGCCCACATTCGTGCGTATACTCGGATACGCAAAGGAGTACAAAGCATTTTTTGCAGTAGTTGTAGTGCTGATACTCTTCTCCTCACTTGCGGGAGTAATCGGCACATCTTTCATCAAGCGCATAATCGATGATTATCTCACCCCCCTCATATCCGACAACAACGCAAAGGTCTATGCCGCCTTCGTCGCATGCCTCGGACAGCTGTGCGTGATATACGCCATAGGCGCGCTGTCATCGTTTGCATATCAGAGGATAATGCTGTTTGTATCCACAAAGATACTCTACAGGATGAGAACAGACCTCTTCACCCATATGGAAACGCTGCCCATAAAATACTTTGACACCAACACCCACGGCGACCTTATGAGCCGCTATACAAACGATATCGACACCATAAGAGAGATGCTCTCAAACTCCGTATCCAGCTTTATATCATCACTCATCACGGTTGTAAGCGTATTTGCGATGATGATATGGTTCAGCTGGCAGCTCACGATAGTCACAGTGATCATGCTCGTGGTCGTACTCAGCGTGACAGGCTTCATCGCAGGCAACGGCGGAAAGTTCTTCGTCAAGCAGCAGAAGGCTCTCGGCGCTGTAAACGGCTATATAGAGGAAATGATCGAGGGTCAGAAGGTAGTAAAGGTATTCGTGCATGAGGAAAAGGCAAGAAATAAATTCACAGGCCTCAACGAAGAGCTTTGCAAGGCATCCACCAGCGCAAACACCTTCACAAATCTCATGGGTCCCGTTACCAACAACCTCGGCCATATCCAGTACGCGATAACTGCCGTTGTCGGAGGTATACTCGCCATAAACGGCGTTGTGGGCTTCTCGGGCCCTGTTACAGTCGGAGTGGTGGTATCCTTCCTGCTCTATACCAGAAATTTCACGATGCCCCTTTCACAGCTTGCACAGCTGGCAAACACCGTAATGTCCGCACTTGCGGGTGCTGAGAGAGTATTCGCTCTCATAGACGAGCCCTCTGAGGTCGACGACGGATATGTAACTCTTGTCAACGCACATATCGACGCAGACGGCAATGTTACCGAATCCGAGGAACACACCGGCCAGTGGGCATGGAAGCATCCCCACAAGGCAGACGGCACTATCACCTATACCCCCGTGCGCGGCCAGGTGCAGTTTGATGATGTAACATTCGGATATGACGAAAACAAGACCGTACTGCACGATGTATCCCTGTGGGCAAAGCCCGGCCAGAAGATCGCCTTTGTCGGCTCCACGGGTGCAGGCAAGACGACCATCACCAATCTGATAAACCGCTTCTACGATGTGCCTGACGGCAAGATACGCTATGACGGCATCAATATCAACAAGATAAA
>CACZPE010000428.1 GCA_902782875.1 uncultured Ruminococcus sp.
GAGGAAGACGAGAACAAGCCTATGTTCTGATAAGGAGAACATCAATGAAAAAATGTTTCGCTTTTGAATCAGGTTGATATGGTATTTGACCGTCCGTTCATATTTGAGATAGAAAGCGGATCGGGTCTGCCGCTTTTCATCGGGATAGTAAATAACATGCAGTAACTAATAAAACACAGATAAAAGGAGATTACAATGAAAAAGAGATACACACATCAGCTGCTCACACTGCTGCTGTCTGCGGCAGTATGCGTAAATATGAGCGGCTGTCAGAGTAAGACCGAAACAGCAGAAACCGCACCGCCCGCGGCGGTCAGTACTGAAACCACTACTGCAGCAACAGACAAAGATGGCAACAAAGTTGCCACTGCTGCTGATTTTTCAAAAGTCACCATATGCGGTACGGAATTTAATATGCCGTGCAAAGCAAGTGACTTTACCGGGGATTTTTCTATTGATACTGAATCAGAGAAATGGAATTCATACAGTATATACTATAAAAACACACTTATAGCAATACTTGGATATGATGAAGATATAAAAAAAGTTAATCTGAAAAAGCACAAACCAAAAAGTATTCTTCTTACTGAGAAAAGCCATTACAATATAAACGGTTTTACTGATGATATGGATTCTGATCAGCTTATTCAGTATTTTGGTGAACCTGATGATATGCTAAAAGACGATAACGGTATAATTATAGCGGCTAAGTACGTTTTTAACGATGATACTACAAAGATTGGTACCGTTCTTATATCGAAAGTAACTACTGTATCTGAAGATACCAAATATGAAGTTTTCATAAGTTTTCGTGATGATGAATAGTTATACCATGTACGATATGTTTTAGATGTTAATCATCATCGCCCCTATGGGCAAAACACAAACGCATTATAAACCGTAATAAAAGATAAAAAACAGCCGTTCATACCGAGCGGCTGTTATATTTGCTTATGTGATCATCTGCAGCTGCGCAGGCGATGCCCGTAGCGATAAGATCCATCATCTCAATATGAGCGTGAAAAGGCCGTGGGCGTTTATATCCTTTCAAATACCGGTATCACATCAAGCGGGGCCTGTGCGGTGACATATCCGCCGCTGCTTTCTGTGATGCTGCCGTCGGTGTATCTCCATATTCCCTTCGGGAGATATACTTTACGCTGTCTTGCGCCGTATTCCGTGACGGGCGCTACCAGATATTTCGCGCCGCACATATACTGATCGTCTGTCTCATAGCAGTTTTTGTCGTCGGGGAATTCGATGAACATCGCTCTCATCATGGGAATACCGTGCTGCACTGCTTCATCGGCAGTCTTTTCAAGATAGGGGCGGAGCTTTTCGCGCACACCGATGTATTTTGTCAGTATACCGCATACCTCTTCACCGTAGCTCCATATCTCATTGTCCGCACCCGAGGGACAGAAGCCTCCGCCGTGATCGGTATCCTTTGCAAGACAGCCGAGCCCCGGCTGACGATCACCGTGCATTCTCAGCACGGGCATATATACCGCCCACTGGAACCATCTCACAAGAAGCTCCCTGAAAACCGGATCTTCCGTATTGCCGTCATAGAATCCGCCTGTGTCGCTTATCCACCACGGTATGCCTGCAATGCCCATGTTGAGACCGTTTCGCAGCTGTATTTTCATCTGCTCGAATGTGCTCTCTATATCACCGCTCCATACAAGCGCACCGTATCTCGGGCTGCCCACCCATGCGCAGCGGATAAGATTGAGAATTTCCTCCTGACCATCCGCTTTCTGGCCGTCATACAGCATCTGAGCGTGACATCTTGAATAGAAATTGCCCGTTTCAAGGGTGCTGCCGATGAACTGTCTGTAATGATCATAGTCATATACGGAGTATTCGGGTTCGGCTTCGTCGAGCCAGAAGAGGTTTATGCCGCAGCTGCCGTAATTCTGTCTGAGTATCTCATATCCGCGCTTTCTGGCATACGGATTTGTGGAGTCAAAGAAGTGCATCTTGCCGTAGAAGTCCATGGTCGTGTCAAGACCTCTGTTGGTGCGGATAAGAAAGCCGCTGTCAGAGAATTCCCTGAAATTCGCCGAGCGGGGATCGACTGTGGGCCAGACCGATACCATAACGCGTATGCCCATATCGCGGAGCTCATCGGCCATTGCCTTCGGGTCGGGCCAGTACTTCCTGTCAAAGCTCCAGTCGCCCTGATAATCCCAGTGGAAGAAATCTATCACGATAACATCGGGAGTTATGCCCCTGCGTTTGTATTCACGGGCAACAGAGAGCACCTCTTCCTGAGTGCGGTATCTGAGCTTGCACTGCCACAGTCCGAGAAGCCCCGACGGCAGGGGAGAGGGCCTGCCTGTGACATCGGAATAGTTTTCGATGATACCCCTGGGTGTGTCGCTGCAGGTCACCCAGTAATCTATACAGGTGGTGGATTCTGTGTGCCATACCGTGGTATTGGATGCGAAGGAAGCGGAGCCTATCGAGGGGTCGTTCCACAAAAATCCATATCCTCTTGATGACAGCAGAAAGGGTACGGATATCTGTGAATTTCTGGGCGCCAGTTCAAGTATCCTGCCTTTCAGGTCGAGCTTTGCATCTCTGTACTGACCCATACCGAAGAGCTTTTCATCGTCATATGCTCTGAAATATACCTCTGCGGAAAAACTGCTGCCGCACAGAGGATGCATCTGTCTGGCGCGTCTGTGCAGCGCCCATTGGTAGACAGGCTCTTCAAGCAGACACATCCCGTCTGACAGACGGATAAATCTCAGTCTGCCTTCATGTATCTCACAGCGGAGACCGCCGCATTCCACAAAGTCATCACCTGTGCTGACATCTTCACATGGCGTTTCGCAGTCAAGAGCCCATGTGTGCACAGGTATCTCGCCGACAGGCACACAGCGCACCCTTATGCCCTTTCCGTGAGCCTCTATCCTGAGTGTTTCACAGTTGTTGTATATAGTCAGCGATGTGTTGTCCTTTACTGTCATAATATCACCTTTTGTAACGGAAGAATTTCTGATATTATAGCATATAAATGGA
>CACZPE010000429.1 GCA_902782875.1 uncultured Ruminococcus sp.
CAGCGTAGATATGAAAGCCCATCAGAAAATCCATAGTCAGCAGAGTATATGCGGTGGTGGAGTTACCGCCGTGAAAAACGAGAAGAGGCTCTCCGTCAGTGTTGCCTGTTTCTACGATATGTGTCTTTCCGAATGAGGTATCAACATAGATATCGTTATACTCTCTGCCGAGACGTTCAAGATGTTTGTCATAAAGAGAAAGTATGGCTTCTCTTCCTTTTTGTGATGTATATATCCCCATTTTGTTCACCTTTGTGCTTTCTTGGATGACAATACAGCTGCAGCTATGATCATGATGCAGCAGATCACGCGGACATAAATATTGCCGCCCTCTGCTGTCTGAGAGAAAACGTTTATCAGAGAATGTGTCATAACACATATCCACAGGCTTTTTGTGCGTATATAGAGTGCCGACAGTATAAAGCAGTTGACAAGAAGTCCCAGCAGGAATGACATTATCCCATAGGTATCTGTCTGCGCCAGTGTACCGTCGATATAGAAAAAGGAGAAGTGCCATATTCCCCAGAAAAGGAACGTGATAAGTGTTGACGGAATATATCCCAGCTTTTCCTGCAGAGTGGGCTGAAAGAAATATCTCCAGCCGATCTCCTCTATACCGCCGAAAAGCAGAGCCTTTACAAATAGGATCAGCGGAATATACCACTGTGTAATTATCAGTCTGCCGCCGCAGAACAGATAGAAAAAGTCAAGCAGAAGAAACATCAGCACCATAAGATATGCTTTATAATTCTGTCTGACATTGAAAAAATCGGTCAGTATCCTTTTCGCGGTGCGGTGGTGGTATTTTACAGACAGTACACTGCCCCAGAGCGCTGTGGATATGCCGCCTGCAGCTACTGCGATTATTCCTGCAGCCGAGGTGTAATCAACTGTCACGCCGCCCCTGCGCAGAAGAAATACAATAACGCATACCGCAAGTATCTGACCGAGCGCACATGAAAGATATATGCACAGAGCTTTTTTGCGTGTCATGACCTGTCTTCCTGCTTTTCTGATGAATGTCTGTATCTGCAGAGTATGATGATGCACAGTATCAGAAATCCCGGGCCGTATCCCATCGGTGCCATATACCACAGCGATTCTGAAAAAAAGCTTCCGATAAATCCTGCCAGGCACAGTGCAGAGCATATACCCGTAAGTATCCTTATCGTTCTGTCCTTTGTTCCGAGTGTAAGCATAAGAAACGCACAGCCCATAAACAGGCCCCATGCGGTATAGTCAACGGTCATCTCATAGCTGGGAAAATGTCCTATCTTCACAAAGTCGGGTATGTCAGCGCCCTGTGCTTCAAGCGGCATAGTTACTCCTATGCTCGTAAAATGTGCAGCGGATGTGAGAAAAAGCGTTCCAGAAAGGCATATGATCATCAGTGTGCGGTGCAGTCCCTTTACTCCGAAGGTGTCTGCGGTGATCATCATAGCGATAAGCAGCACGGCCGCTCCGACGACAGTCATTATTTCCCACAGTATGAGAGCGGTGTCTGTATGTGTTATAAGGAATGCAGAAACTGAAAGAAAATATATTATCTCACAGACAATGCCGCTTACAGCGGCTTTTCTGATATTATTCATACGGATTCATCCCTGACTGATTGGTATTATTTTTTTACCACAACATCCATTATCTGATTGCCGCAGTAACTGCAGACATAGTCCCTGTCCGCAGCCCCTGTTATGGGAGCACCGCATGTGGGGCATTTGTCCTTGACTATCTTTTTTGCAAGCGCCACTTCAAGCACTCCGCTGTGACGCTCAAAGGTGCAGTTTTTAAGATAACCCTTCTGCATTGCACGACGCACGAGCTGCAGCTTTTTTTCAGCGTTTTCACTGCGGTATGTTGGCAGCGAGGAGGCCTTTACAAAAGGCGTTTTGTACTTTGCGAACACCTCTGCGCAGAGCGATGCCATGCCCACATAGCCTATCCTCTTTATCCTGTTTATAACAACGGGGATAAGCCCTGCGATGATGAATGCACTTGTTATGAGCTCATAGATCATATCATAGTGTATCATCTCATAGCTATGCAGATGTTTTGACGGATCGAGTAATATCGAGCGGAGATACTCTTCGTCATTATACTTTGTGAGAGTATCGACCGACATCATAAAGAGTACAAATATAACAAACAATGAAAGTCCCATAAGTATCGGGAACAGTACTTTTCTTACGCCGAGATTTTTGCATGTATAGTAATCCGCAGTCTTCCTTTTGTTGCCGAGCTCGTTGGATATGCTGTAGAATCTTCCGTCTGTCAGTACCTTTGCACGCAGGTCGGAACTGCCGCAATAAGGGCACACACCTGTGAAGTATATCTTTTTCTCGATATGTGCCCCGCAGCTGCGGCATTCACATTCGGCTGTCTTTGAAGAAAGCTCGACCTTATCTCCGCTGTTTTCAAGAGTATAATTCTTCATATACAGCCTGTTGAAATACCTGAGCTGCTTTGTTACCTTGTTTTTTGTCTTTCCCGTAACGTCTGCAAGCTCTTCTGTACTCACACTGCCGTCAAGGTCCCCCTCAAAATAGCCCGAATAGAAATTCGCATCGCCTATCCTTGCTCTTGACGAAAGAGTGTGTATAAGTATTATCGGACCTGCTATGATCCAGAAGATGAAATCGGGAGTATTCCTTGCGTGCATTAACGTAAAGGTATCTCCCTTGTAGCGCACAACAAGATACAGTTCAAAAGAGATCGCAAGCATCATACTGAAGATGGTGATTACAGAAAGGATGACATTCTTTATCTTTATCAGTTTTATTCGCTTTTCACGCAGATACATACCCGTTACCCCTTTTCTCCGGTAGGAAAATCAAGAAGATAATCCTCCATACCGCCGGGCATCTCTATGCCCGATGCGGGTATTATCTGCGTACGCTTATCCTTCGGCACGCCTGTATAGATCATCAGTGCACGGAAGATTTCTCCGAACTGACTTGCGATCTTTTCTTCATCATACTTCATCACACCGCACGCACAAAGAGATGCCATGCCGTGAGCGTGATAGGAGAGCGTCAGGTGAAGCCAGTCGGACTGCTCCTTTGATAGATGAAAATGGTCCATTATGATATTTCTGATCATATCAAGATGGCCGCCGAAGTCCGGGAATGTGTATCCCCCGAAATTCTCATCCGAATGCATAAACAGAAGTCTGAACAGATTCGGCTCCTCAGCGGCGAACTTCACATGCTCCATTGCATACCCCTTATACGGCGGCATCATCTGAAGTCCTCTTTCCACATAGGAATCATATATCTGTGCTGCTCTGCGGTAAGCGGCTGTGCGCAGTTCGTCGACGGTGCTGAAATAGGTGAACATCGGCCGTGTCGAGGTGCCGAGTCTTTTTGCTATCTCCTGTGCGGTGATAGCGGTTATACTGTCCGAACGTATTATGTTTACCGCTGTGTCGATTATTTCATCTTTTGAGTGTTTTGGTTTCGGGGGCATTAATACCATCCTTTTTTGCAATTATCATTGCATAACGTATGTTGTGCAACAATAATTATACATCTTTTATCCTCTGCAGTCAACTGCGCCAAAGCCGATTTGTAGCAATGCACTATTCATTGTTAAGTTTATGATATTGTTGTAGGTCATGTCGCCTAAGCATATGGATATACAGAATATCAGATCGGTTATAATCAGCACATAGTACAGGATATTTATTCTTTTGTTAATGAATTTTGAGCAATTAAGCAATAAAATACAGATATGACGCAAAAAATGGTTAGAAAGTGAAACGCCGTGATATTACAATAAAGACAACCGGAATGCACTTATTTACGCATTTTCCGTAGTATCTGGCAGCTGTACCCGCTGACATGATGATGTTACCGGGTAAATACCATAACGAAAGGATATGAACATATGAAACTCTTTATCGACACAGCCAATACCGATGATATCCGCGAAGCCAACAGAATGGGCATAATCTGCGGCGTTACCACCAATCCTTCTCTTATCGCAAAGGAAGGCAGAGTATTCGAGGATGTGGTAAAGGAGATCACAGAGATCGTTGACGGCCCCATCTCTGCTGAGGTAATATCTCTTGAAGCTGACAAGATGGTTGAGGAAGCACTTCCTCTTGCCAAGATAAACAAGAATATAGTTATCAAGCTTCCCATGTGTGCAGAGGGCCTTGTAGCGTGCAAGGAACTCACCGCAAGAGGAATAAAGACAAATGTGACACTGATATTCTCCGCTGCACAGGCTATACTTGCCGCTAATGCAGGTGCTACATATGTTTCTCCCTTCCTGGGCAGACTTGATGATATAGGCATGACAGGTATGGATCTTATTGAAGAGATAGCTGATATATTCCATGTACAGGGCATAGAGACACAGATAATAGCTGCCTCCATCAGAAATCCCATACACGTTACTCAGGCTGCAATGGCAGGCTGCGATATAGCTACCGTTCCCATGAGCGTTATCAGACAGATGATAAAGCATCCTCTCACCGATATCGGCATACAGAGATTCCTTGATGACTGGGCAAAGGCAAAGGACAGCGTTGTTGCTCCCAAGGCTGCACCCAAGAAGGCTGCAAAGACATCCAAGACTACAAAGACTGCAAAGAGCACCAAGAAGTAAGTGATATGATAAAACTATGACCGTTCCGAAGCTTGTCGGAACGGTCATTTTTTCTTAAACAGAGTCTGTGCCGTTTTACAGTGAACAGTGAACAACAGGAACGAACCTTAACTGTTCACTATTCGTTTTTCACTGAGCCGACCGTCAGCGGTCGGCGTTTATGGTGGACATCTATGGATGTAGGAATCCTCCCCGCTTATGCGGAGAAAAGCCTATTTTTTATCCTCATTAATAATGACCATGTAAGGGATCACTTCCTTTGCAATGCTTGAATTAGAACAACTCGAAAGAAATCAAATAATCAACGAGCTAAAAACTCATTTCTAAAGCAACAAGAGCTGTCCGATTCGTAATTGAATCAGATAGCTCTTATCTTTTCAGACAATTATTATCATTGCTGCCAAATCGTTGCCATTCA
>CACZPE010000430.1 GCA_902782875.1 uncultured Ruminococcus sp.
TGCAACATTGCGTGATCTTCTGGCGATATCTTCCACAGGTGATCTGTATTTCACAGGTGCTGAGATAAAAGCGGCATATGATGCTGCTCCCTCAGAAAAGCCCGAGGAAACAGAAACTGAGACAGAAACCGAAACAGAGCCCGAGATCGAAACAACTGAAGAAACTACCACTACTCCCGAAACTGAGACAGAAAGTGAAACTACAACGGTCACTACAGAAGAAACAACTGTACCGACCACTACTACAGTAACTACAACAAGAGCACCGGAAACTACTACAACAGTATATACCACAACTGCTCCTGTTACTACAAAAGCCCCTGAAACAACTACCGCGTCCAAGGATCTTATAAGCGTATATATCATAATAGGCGATGAGATCACGGAACAGCAGGTGCCGTACGGCGGAAATGCAATAAGGCCTGCCGATCCCTATCTTGACGGCAAGAGATTCATCGGCTGGGATGACAGCTTTGAAAACATAACAGAAGAAAGAACCATTATCGCGAACTTTGAGGATAATAACCCCGGAATAATAGATGATAACGGTACTTTCGTAATGCCTCCTGATAATACAGTCACATTTACTGAAACATTTACCGAGCCAAGTACTGAGTTTATGTTTATAACTGACCCTGTAGATCCTAATGTCGGCAATGTTATATATCACAATGTGACATTTATTGTGGACGGTCAGTCCTATAACGTTCAGGTGCCTGACGGCGGAAACGCTGTGCCCCCTGTAGTTCCTCCCCAGATAGATTCCAACGGACAGAACTTCTTGGCATGGGATCAGCCACTTTCTAACGTTACTACTGACATGACAGTATTTGCTGTATACGGATAATTCAAAGCACGCTGTTCTTATGAGCAGCGTGCTTATTATAACAAAAGGTGAAATATGGACAGTCTTATTTACAGTCTTAATGCCACAATGCCTGTTTTCCTGATGATAGTTATCGGATATGTCCTCAATAGAGCAGGATTTTTCAACGAAGGGTTCATATCCGCAGCCAACAGATTTCTTTTCACTATCTGTCTGCCTGTAATGATTTTCTGTGATATGAGCAGATCAGATATAAGATCTGATTTTGAAGGCGGACTTGTGCTCTACTGTATGGCAATAACTACCATAGCGTTTGTGCTGATATGGATATTTGCAAAGATTTTGATAAAGGATAAAAGCATAACGGGTGCATTTGTACAGGCAGCATACAGAAGCTCTGTGGCAGTTATGGGATTTGCCTTCATGCAGAATATATACGGCAATATCGGACTTATGCCTATGATAATTATCGGCTGTGTGCCGCTTTACAATGTCTATGCGGTAATAGTGCTCACATTTGAAGGGGAAGACAGCAGAAATAATCCGGATAAAGCCGATAAGATAAAAAAAGCCATAATCGGTATCATCAAAAACCCTATTATTATCGGTATCGTAACAGGATGTTTATCATCTCTGACAGGACTGTTCGATCATATGCCCATCATTGCAGTAAAAGTACTTGATAATCTGGGCAGTATAGCGACCCCGCTTTCCCTTATAGTAATAGGCGCATCCTTTGAAGGGGCAAAATCATTCAAAAAGATACGTCCTACTCTGGTATGCTGTGCAGTCAAGCTTATACTGCTTCCTGCAGTGTTTATAACTGCTGCGTCTGCTCTGGGATTCAGGGATGAATCTCTTCTGGCACTTACTATTATGCTTGGTTCTCCCACTACACCGTCATGCTATATCATGGCTAAGAATATGAAAAATGACGGAGTGCTGACATCAAGCGTTATAGCGGCCACAACGCTGTTTTCTTCGGTGACGCTGACTTTCTGGATATTCCTTATACGTTCACTCGGACTTATATCATAAAAAATCCGCAGCATTTCTGCTGCGGATTATATTATTCATTATCGGCAATAAGATCAGACATATCGTACATTCCTGCGGCCTTTCCCGCAAGGAAGACAGCCGCATTTACGGCACCGACCGCAAATACTTCCTTTGAAGCTGCATGATGCGAAAGCGTTATCACTTCATCACGTCCTGCAAATATTATGTCATGATCACCTGTTATCGTACCGCCTCTGATAGCGGAGATGCCCAGTTCCTTTTTGCCTCTTCTCTGTCTTACGGAGTGTCTGTCGTATACATACTCATAATCTATGTCTGATGCGGAGTTTATCGCATCAGCAAGCATATATGCGGTACCGCTCGGAGCATCTACTTTTGTTGCATGATGCTTTTCAAGTATCTCTATATCAAACTGATCTCCCAGTATCTTTACAGCGGTCTTTGCCAGACTTGCAAGAAGATTTATGCCGAGAGAGAAGTTGAATGTAAAGAATACCGGTATCTTTTCGGAAGCCGCAGTGATCTGAGCCTTCTGTTCATCTGTATATCCTGTTGTAGCAATAACAACGGGAGTAGCAGTCGATGTGCAATAGCCCAGCAGAGAATCAAGCACTGAGGGATGAGAAAAGTCAATGATCACATCAGGCTTTTCTGTCAGTTCGTCAAATGAGCTCACGATGGGAAAACTACCGTTAGGAGCTGTGTTCAGATCAATACCGCCTATAACTTTGCAGTCATTTCTCTGCTCAATTATAGATGCGATTACTTTTCCCATTTTTCCGTTGGCGCCTGTAATAACTACCTTTGTCATAATATCCTCCGATCAGCTAAGAAGGCCTGCATCTGCAAGTGCTGCACGCATCTGCTCTCTCTTTGCATCATCGGTATCGCAGAGAGGGAGTCTGCACGAGCCGACGTTTATTCCCATCATATTGAGCATTTCCTTTACAGGAATGGGGTTTACATCGATAAACAGGGAGTTAGCAAGGCGAAGATATCTTGCAGCAAGGTTAGCAGCCTCGGGGAA
>CACZPE010000431.1 GCA_902782875.1 uncultured Ruminococcus sp.
TCTGAAATAAGATTGCTTATAGAACGCGAAAACCCATTGAGCTTTTCGGGAACAGTATGCGCAAATTCAGCAAGATCCACGATTGAAAGAGTGGTCTTCTGTCCCCTGCATTGCTGTGAGCACGCATTGGTATAGTCATCGATAATATTCTTTGCAATGTCAACAGTGGACATGGATGTATTGGCAGAAAGCCTGGAGAGCCAGTTGGTATAATACCATCCTATACCGGGTTCGGTCTCTTCGGAAGCAATCATATAGTCTGCGTAGCTGTCAAGCATCAGAGCAGTCTCTGCAGTAGCCATAAGGCAAGCATCAAAGCCGACAAAATCAAATGTAACCCCGCCGTCCTTAAGGGCCTTGCTTATTTCACCTAGCTTCATAGAACCGCCGGATTTGTACTTTTCATCATATCCGTAGCCGCTGACAGATCCTCCGCCGTGATCCCAGAGTATCAGTTCATATCTGTCTGCAGGGAAATTACCGGCACAGTATCTGATGAATCCCGAAAGCGTATCAGGGTCTGTCATGCGCTTGGCTCCGTCATCCTTTACAAGGTTAGCGATCCCGCCCTTCTGCACCTGATATATCTGATTGACGCTGCTGCTTATCGCATTCGTCTTCCATGCATTACAGCCGCCTGTATACACGATTATATTCACCTTATCAGACAGATCGGCGGATGCCATTTCGCGCAGATCGTTCGTAGCCATGCCGTATTTTGATTCAAGATCAGTACCGCACATATATACCATGAGCGTTACTGTATCCTCACCATTTCCCTTCAGGACAGTTCTTTTCGCCCTTGATCCCTCAGCGACAGTATTATCCGCAACAGAGGCAGAAGTCGTCTGCACAGGGGCTGCAGTTGTTACCACAGGCTGTGTGTAGACATTATTGCCCGAGCCCTGATCACCGTAGGATACATCGGGAACATCCTGTCCTCCGCCTTTCATAAACATCAGTATTATTACTATTATAATAACAGGCAGACTGATACCGCCGCCGACAGCAGCCCTTCTGGCACCGCTGCCGCCCTGCTTTCTGCCTGAATAACCGTCTGATGAACCTACAGGGCCTGTTCCGAGACCTGAGCCTGTCTTATGTACCCCTGTGCTGTTTCCGGTTGTGCGCTTTTCTCTTCCTGTCGGTCTTCTGTCATTCATATTCAACACCTCATTTTTTCTAATGAATGTATAACCAGTACAAAATATCTTTCAGCTCCTGACGAGCAGATTTGCCTAAAATATAGTGAATGTTAAATGATCAACACACTGTATTATATCAGATTATAAACTATTTGTCAAATACACACATATACCAGTGGATTTATTCTGTTGATTGACATATCTTCTCTGATATGATAGAATATAAATCTGAAGATTCTGATATGATTTTTCAAAAAAGATACACATGTAGCATTTTGGAAAATTCCCCTTTACACAGGCATTTCAAGGCACCTGACATGTCATGTCAGGTAAGAAAATACGGCTTTTTCTCACTTTATGTCGTGTTTTTTATTCCATTGTTGTGGTATCATCAGCTCATCGAAAGGAGGAAACTGATATGGATCAGTCTAAGATCGGTTCATTTCTGAAATCGCTCAGAAAAGAAAAGGGTCTTACACAGGAACAGCTTGCAGAAAAGTTTAATGTTGCAGTAAGGACTGTATCCCGTTGGGAAAACGGCAATAACATGCCGGACATTTCAATTCTGGTTGAGCTTGCGGATTTCTATGATGTAGATATCCGTGATATCATCAATGGTGAAAGGAAAAGTGAGAATATGGACGAGACAATGAAAGACACACTAACTACAGTAGCGGATTATTCGGATGCGGAAAAGGAAATTATACTAAAAAAGCTGCGGACAAATATCATCGCGTGTATTATAGTATTTGCAGCAATATTTGTGACAAGGGTATTCAACGTTTATAATATACATAGTGATATGATAGGAGATATCTGTGATTTTCTGCCGTATCTCGGTATCGTTTTCTCTGTACAGGGTCTGATACAGATGCTGCAGATAAAGGGCGATATGACCAAGAACAGGCTCAAAAAGCTTAACGTCGTTCTTCTTCCCGTTACAATCGCAGTTATATTCTTATCGTCTATAACGATCTTGCTGCTGGTTATATATGTACCGAAATGGAACAAACACAATACCGAAAATATCGAAGGCTACGATCTCGGATTCCTGCTTGATACCTATGGCAGCGACCTGAACAGCGACCTGTCGGTATTCCCGTGGATGGCTGATGTTCCTGCTGACAGCACTTATTATGATAACATAACCACGGGTATATTAGATACAGATGCTGTAATAGTGCTTGACTGCACCTATTCATCCGACAAGTACATAAAGGAGACGGAACGTCTTGCTTCGCTGAACAAAGTAATAATGAAAGACGGCCATAAATACATAAACCACGTTGTATACGATGATGAGCAGTATGCGCTCCCCGCATACATCACCATAGACGGCTTCGGACATACATATGAATACGCACTGACAGATGATGCGTCACAGAGAATAACCTATGTATATCTGTCATATCCCAATATAAATGAAGATGATAAATACCTTACAGACAGACCTGAAATACTGAAAAAAGACCTGATGTCATACGAAAAAGCCGATACTACCTTATTATATTCGATGTATAACCATTCCTTTGACGGAGGAAGATCCTTCACGGAATTTGATGACATACAGGGAGAATAAAGGAAGATCA
>CACZPE010000432.1 GCA_902782875.1 uncultured Ruminococcus sp.
TCCCGCACAAGGGGCTATGCATCCTTTGACTATGAGTTTGACGGGTATGAGAGCGGTAAGCTTGTAAAGCTTGATATACTCCTGAACGGCGATGTAGTCGATGCGCTTTCATTCATCGTAAATGACCAGAAGGCATATGCCAGGGCAAGAAAGATATGTGAAAAGCTCAAGGAAAACATTCCCCGTCAGCTTTTTGAAGTACCTGTACAGGCAGCGATAGGCGGCAAGATAATCGCCAGGGAAACTGTCAAGGCTATGCGCAAGGACGTACTTGCAAAATGCTACGGAGGAGATATCACCCGTAAGAAAAAGCTGCTTGAAAAACAGAAGGAAGGCAAGAAGCGCATGAGGCAGCTCGGCACGGTCGAAGTGCCGCAGGAGGCTTTCATGGCTGTGCTTAAATTCGATGAGTAAGGGGCTTTATATCCATATTCCTTTCTGTCGGCAAAAATGTATTTACTGCGATTTCTATTCTCTGGCAGATGCAGATGCCGACAGGAAGGAACGTTATGTAAAAGCTGTCATCCGCAATATAAAGAACTGCGAATACAGCTTTGATTCTGTTTATTTCGGCGGAGGCACGCCGACTTTGCTTAAATCAGCGTCTCTGACAGATATACTCTCGGCGGCAGATATTGAGAAAGACGCTGAGATCACCATAGAAGCAAATCCCGAAACTGTGACGGAAGAAGAACTGTTCAGACTGCACGCCGCAGGTGTGAACCGCATATCTTTCGGAGTGCAGTCCCTGAACAATGATGCGCTCAGAATGCTCGGCCGCATACATACTGCAGAAACTGCACTCAATGCGATAAAGCTGGCAAGCTCTGCGGGATTTGAAAATATATCTGCTGATCTTATAACGGGTCTGCCGAAATTCGGCGGAGAAAAGCGGATGTATGAAGATATCACAGCACTGACGGAAACAGGCATAAAGCATATCTCCGTATATATGCTGAAGGTAGAGCCAAATACTCCCCTGGCACGCGATCATGAGTTATGCTCGCTTATAGATGATGACCGCACGGCTGATGAATATCTGGCAGCAGTTCATTATCTGGCTGACAGAGGCTTTGGTCAGTATGAGATATCCAATTTTGCCAAAGAAGGCTATGAGTGTAAACACAATCTCAAGTACTGGCACTGTGAAGACTATCTCGGTATAGGTCCTGCGGCACATTCGTGCATAGACGGCAAACGTTTCTGTGTACCCTCTGATATCGCTGATTTCATATCATCCGACAGGCAGAAAGCCGTATATACCGATGATAATGCCTGCACTGAGAAAGAACGCTTCATGCTGGCAATGCGGCTTAATGAGGGATACACTGGTACTGTTTCTCTTTGTGAGGCGGCCCGCCCTTATGAAAAAGCAGGCCTTCTGAATATACAGGACAGCAGGATATCACTCACCGTAAAGGGAATGCTGGTATCAAACGGGATAATAGCAAGACTTATGGACTATGTGTAAAAGGAGAAAGTATGGAGTTCCATACATACGGGAACAAGGAAAACAAAACTGTTATGGTAGTTCATGGCATGCTTTGTGACTGGCGCAAGTTCCGTGAATTGCTGCAGCCTCTCGAAGATACATATTATGTGATCTATCCCGCAATAACGGGATGTTATGACGGTTCTCCCGATTTTGTGAGCTTTGCCGCCGAATGCGAGCAGATGGAAAGATACATATCCGAAAACCTGGGCGGAAAGCTTGATGTGATCATTGGAGTATCGCAGGGGGCTACTCTTATTACAGAGCTGCTGGCACGGAATAAGGTCAGTATCGGTAAGGCTATACTTGACGGAGTCTATCTTGCTCATCAGGGAAAGCTTGCTGCAGCTCTTGGCCTGAAGGCATTTCTCAAAATGCAGAAAAACGGTGGTCAGATATCAGCTGCCATGCAGAAGGTAAGCAAGCTCATGGGACTTGAAAAAGAGGATATGGCTGAATTCTCACTGATGTACTGGGGGAGCTCAGAAAGCAGTATGAAAGCAAATCTGACCGAGAATTACACATATCATATAAATACAGATATCAGTAATACCGATACAAAAGTATATCTGTGGTGCGGCAGCAAGGAACCATATGCAAAAAAATCCCATACTATTCTGAAAAAATATCTGAAAGACTATGAAGAAAAAATATGGGAAGGGATGGGACACGGAGTAATGCTCTATTCCCATACCGACGAATATATAGAAAAAATTAGGGGTACAATAAAATGAAGACAGAAACAATAACACTTGAATTCAATCACAAAAAGCAGGGCGGCTTATGGCTTCTGCTCATCGGAATAGTCATAGCCGTTTCGCTTGTTTTCGGAGGCAGCTTTCTTGTAAATCCCATCATTTTCCTTGCGGGATACTACATCTTTTTCTATATCGTAA
The DNA here is from genome assembly GCA_902782875.1 of uncultured Ruminococcus sp. Next base: position 2,389 of record CACZPE010000432.1, read on the forward strand.
ACATTAACAAAAAGGTAAGGGAAAAGCTCTCTCAGGGAAGTATATCAAAATTCCAGATAAAGATGATATACTTTTCCATTGCGGCACTCTTCCTTCTTATGTTCTGTATTGCAGGTCCCTTCATACCCTCATGGAACTGGAGAATGATATGGCTCGGAGTATTCCTTGCAACTGGACTCCATTTTCTTCTGTGGTATCCCATACACGGCAAAGTAATGGTGATACTCGGTATAGTAACAAGTGTTACTGCGATACTCGGATATATTTTAAGCAGCGCTCCTTTTGCCATATTCGGTGCGGCAGATGCAGCAGCAAAGATCGGATTCGGAATATATATGCTTTTCTTCTCAAAGCCTTCAACAGGGACTATGAAGAAAAAAATCAAGGAATAAAAAAACAATGCCTGAAAGATTCAGATCTTTCAGGCACTTATTCATTCCTTATCGTCAAAGATCACATGGAATCTGCATTCACGGTCTCCCGACAAAACAGTTTCTGTCTGTTCAACGCGTACTTTGCAGTCCTTCCACACATTTTCTGCGACATAGAGTATGCTTTGGCGTGAACACTCACACAGAGCAGGAGTATTCACACCGCATTCTGTATGAAGATTACAGCCGCATTCGGGGAAACAGACATAGTACTCCCTATGCGGTACTGCTATCTCTCCCCTGACATTGCCTGTTTCACACAGCCTTCTGTAGAATTCGTCACGATCTCCATTCACTCTCCGGTACAGTGCAAGATATGACTGCAATACTCCTGTATCCGCACATCGCACGGCACATGATCTCAGTAAAGCAGACCTGCTGTCGGGATCCATTTTTTCCAGACCGTTTTCAAAGCCTTTAAACCATTGACAGAAAAAGGAACTGTCCATATATCCTCCGTACTATTCACATTCAAGAACCATCACATCATAACACAGATGATCATCGGGAGTATCTATTATATGATACTCTTTTTCCTTATACCCTCTTTTCAGATAAATTGCTTTTGCAGGGAGGGATGCATCGATCACGATCTCCGAATAATTCTGCCGGATAGTGCTCTCTGCAAAATCGAGAAGCATTCTTCCGTATCCTCTTCGCTGATATGTGGGCAGTACAAAAAGCCGGCATATCTCATTTTCTCTCAGAGTAACGGTACCTACCGCATCATCGCCGTCATACAGAATGTATACTATACCCTTTGCGATATCCGCCCTGATATTCTCATCACTATGATGATGAAGAAAGAATTCCACTGCGCCTTTCGGATAATAGTGCGGATATATCGTGGATATCGTTGTTTCGGTAATATTCTTTACTGTATCAAACCCGTCCGGATCTGCCTTTTTTATCATCATTCTCCCGCCCTGTGATATATTTTTGTCAGTTCCTTAAGCTTTTTTGCATGCTTCTTTGTAAGCAGACCGCTTCTCATGCGCCATGCCCAGTTTCCTCCGCCTACTGTGGAAGGGATATTCATCCTTGCTTCGCTTCCCAGGCCGAGTATATCCTGCATCTGGAGTATGCATATATCCGCAGTACTTGCCATAGCTGTTCTGATAAGGGCTTTTGTCACCTTTTTGTCCGAGGCATCCTTCTTTAGCCCCAGATATTTTCTGACGGTCTTTTTTGTCTTGTCGTCACATGAGCGGTACCATCCAAGGATAGTATCATTATCATGTGTACCGAGATAAACTACACTGTTCTTATTGTGATTGTGAGGCAGATAAGCACTGTTATCTCCGCCAAATGCAAATTCAAGCACGTTCATACCAGGATATCCGGCCTCCCTGAGCATAGCCCTTACATCATCGGTAAGAAATCCCAGATCCTCCGCAACGAGAGATACTTCTCCCAGTTCTTTCTTTATCGCCTCAAACAGCTTCATACCGGGTCCTTTGAGCCATTCGCCGTATTCTGCGGTCTCATCTTCGGCAGGTATGGCATAAAAGCTTTCAAAGCCTCTGAAATGGTCAATCCTTGTCAGATCAAAAAGCTCAGAGCTGTATCTTACACGCTCGATCCACCATGCATAGTCTGTCTTTTCAAGGTAATCCCAGTCATAGA
>CACZPE010000433.1 GCA_902782875.1 uncultured Ruminococcus sp.
ATGGATGTTATTGAATCTACCTTGAATTCATATACGCCTACTATAGTGAAGTCAAGCATCATCGCAGTGCGGCCGTCACCCTTCTCGGTAACGGACAGCGTTTTGCCTAAAGCACCATGTACCGAGCCGAAAAGTGTTTTAGCCTGTCTGTCGGATATGACGCATACAGAGGATGCTTTATTACAGTCGGCATCTGCGATGAAACGGCCTGCGCCTATCTCAAACATATACTCGTTGATGTACGAAGGAGTTACGCCGTACAGCGTTATATCATGCTGCTTATGGTTTGAAGTAACAGTAGTGTCGATAGATCCCGATGAGAATGATATATAGTCTATCTTATCGGAAAACTTCTGTGCTATATCGTTTCTGATGGCGGCACTGAAGCGGTCTTCTTCGGTGATCATATCCCTGACGGCGTCTTCTTTTCTCTGAAGTCTGAAGCCTACAAGGCTGATGCCGCCGAAAGAGTCGTATATACCCTCTATCTTGGCAGTCATGATATTGCTCAGCGTATTTATCGTGATGACAGAGCTGATACCTATTATGATACCGAGCATAGTCAGCAGCGAACGCATCCTGTTAGCCTTTATGCCTGCTATTGCAAGCAGTATATTCTCAAAAAAGCTCATTATACGCCATCAGCCGTAGGTACGGGCTTGGGTGCGAACTCTCCCTGAGGGGGAAGGCCCTGTTCATCCTGCTTCTTTACTATATGTCTCTGCATTATGGGAGGAAGCTGTGTAACAGTCTCATCCGAGTCAGAGATTATGTTGCCGTCGGCAATGGTGATTATTCTGTCCGTTTCGGCAGCAAGCTCGTTGTTATGCGTGATGAGCACTATGGTCTTGCCCTGCTCACGGTGAAGCTTGTGGAAAAGGTCCATGACAAGACGGCCCGTCTTACTGTCAAGTGCGCCCGTAGGCTCATCGGCGAGTATTATTGACGGATCGTTGGCCATAGCTCTCGCTATGGCTATTCTCTGTTTCTGACCGCCCGAAAGCTCATTGGGCATATGAGAAGCACGGTCTGACATCTCAACGATCTCGAGCAGCTCAGCTGCACGGTCCTTGCGCTCCTTTGCGGAGTAGCCCGCGTACATCATGGGGAGCTCTATGTTCTTGAGTGCTGTAGTTCTGGATATAAGATTGAATGTCTGGAAAACGAAGCCTATCTGCTTGTTTCTTATGGCAGAGAGCTCCTTGTCGTTCGACTTCGATACATCGAGCCCGTCAAGGTAGTATATGCCCGATGTGGGGCGGTCGAGCGCTCCGATAATGTTCATCAGGGTGGATTTGCCCGAGCCCGACTGACCTACTATCGAAACGAACTGTCCCTTAGGTACGTTGAAGGACATACCGTGGAGTATCTCCAGCTCATTCGGTTCGCCGATATAGAACTTCTTGACTATATCGCGGGCACTGATTACGTACCCTGTATCGATCCTTTCGGGAGCTGTGTTTTTCATATTTTATTCTCCCTTCGCTGCGTCCTGTGCGGCCGCGGGATTGAGGACCACTATCTGACCGTCTGTGTAATCCGATGCGTTGGGGAGTATTTCCATACCTTCATAGATCTCGGAGGACTTGATCTCAACGTTTGCATCAGCCTCAAAACCGAGCTCAACAGGGATGAACTTTACTGTGGATACCTTTGTCTTTTCGTCTGTTACGATAGTGCAGATGTGAGACTGGTCGTTCTCGTCGGTTGCTATGCAGTCATAACCTACTGCGTATACATTTTCTGCCTTGCCTACAGTGAGCTTTGCCTTGCCTGTCATGCCTATGAGTACGCCTGTGCCGTCGGTATCCTTCATTGCAACATTTACCTTGAAGGAAGCATTGCCGTCGTTTTTGAAGTCAGCGCCCTTTGTACCTGCAACGGAGATGTTGCTGATAGTACCGTCATAGTCCTTGGAGAGAGAGGGGATATTTACTGTTACGGAATCACCCTCATTGATGGATGCAATGTTGAATTCCTTTACGGAAGAAGTGAGCTGGAGCTCGTGGGTGTTCTCTATGAGGAAGAGCACGCCGGAATTCTGGGGAAGATTGCCCTCGGTAACATTTACTACAGTTACTGTACCGTCGCAGGGAGCAACGATTACGCACTCATCAAGTCTTTCCTTGAGTATCTCGAGAGATATGAGCTGAGAATTATTGCTGTCGGAGAGTACTCTCTGCTTGTCTGCTGTTGCCTTGAGCTGTGCAAGATAGTTGTTTGCGTTTCTTACTGCGATGTCGTAGTTGTCCTGAGCCTGGTTGAGTGATCTTTCTGCATCTGCAACTGCTCTCTCGTAGCTTTCCTTTGCGCTGGAGTTGGAGTTGAGCACTGAGTTGAGAGAATTCTCTGCGCTGCTGATGTTAGCCTCTGCTCTTTCGCATGCACGCTGAGCTGTCTTGATGTTGGAGTCGTGAGTTGCGTCGATGGATGCCTTCTTAACGGTATAAGCGATAAGTGCATCTTCGTAAGTCTCTTCCTTTGTTTCTACGCCATATTTCTTTTCTGTATCCTTCAGCTTCTTCTTTGCGGCTTCTACTGCTGCTTCAGCTTTATCGAGCTGTTCCTGTGTAACGTCTTCGGGGCTCTTGTGGTGATATTCGCCGAGGTAAGCGTATTCCTCCTGAGCCTGTTCAAATGCTACTCTTGCTTCGTTGATAGCGTCCTGGCTCTCCTTGTCCTTGTAGCGCTTCTCGTAGTTCTTGGTAGCCTCGTCGAGGTC
>CACZPE010000434.1 GCA_902782875.1 uncultured Ruminococcus sp.
AAACAGGGGGGCATATTATGAAAAAGATCATACCCGCAGCTGTCGCATCGCTTATGATGCTTGCTGCTTCGCCGCTGGTATCCGCCGAATGGAACGATAACGGGCAGTACATCAACGCTGACGGCTCTGTGCATACAGGGTGGCTTACCGAGGACGGAAAGCGCTACTGCTTTGACAGGGACGGCAATGTATTCACGGGACTGAAGAAGATAAACGGAAAGCTCTACTATTTCAGGGCATCCGACGGCAGTGCCTTCGCAGGCATCATAAAGGTAAAGGGCAAGGTATACTGCTTTTCAAGAGCAGAGGGCTTTTCAGCTGTAAACGGCTGGAAGGAGCTGGGCGGAAAGAGATACTATTTCGGTGATGACTTTGCGGCAAAAACGGGGCTTACCCAGATAGACGGCGACACCTACTGCTTTGATGAAAAGGGCGTTATGCTGACAGGTCTTGTGTATATAGACGAGCTTGTGTATGACTTCGGCAGGGACGGTAAGCTCGACTATTCCTATATCGAGGCTGTAAAGACCGATGACGGCATCACATGGGATATGGATGAGGCCGCTGTGAGAGAATACTACAGTGAGGCGTTCTTTATGAAGCAGAGCGATATGCTGATGGTAAAGACAAAGACAGACCTGAAATACTTTGTATTTGACGGTGACGGCGGAAAGCTCCTCTGCTACGGCAGCGACTCTCCCATGAAGGACAGGACGGAGGAGTTTTCCGCATTCCTTGAAAAGAACGGATACACCCTTGCAGAGGAGACTTCCATACACGAATACAAGACTCTTATCTATCAGAAGGACGGCGGCTTTGCCGCAGCATCGGGCAACGGGAAGTCATCCATCATGCTCTATGCATCTCCGGCTATGTCGGAGATATATCTCAAGGGCGGCAAGGATGAGCTTGTAAAGACCGCCGCAGAACACGGACTGCCCATAGACTGAATCCTGAGTAAAAAAATTACAATCAGCATAAAATATCCCCGTCCAATGTGTTTTATGGCACATCGGACGGGGATATTTGTTATCTGATTATCACAGCACAGACAATAATGAGTTTATTCTCTTATCTTTGCACCGAGGTCGCCGAGCTTCTTCAGAGCCTTCTTCATGGCTGCATCTGCCTGCTCGTCGGTGAGGGTAGCCTCGTCCGAACGCATAACGATGCTGAATGCTACGGACTTCTTGCCGCTCTCTATCTGAGCGCCCTTGTATACGTCAAAGAGCTTCACGCTCTCGAGTATCTTGCCTACGCCCTCGGCGATGGCCTTTTCAAGGTGTGCAACGGGTATCTCGTCGTCGCATACCACAGCAAGGTCTCTTGCCATTGAGGGGAAGCGGGAGAGGGGAGTGTAGGTCCTGTCGGCATGGGCATCGAACATATCGGAGATGTTGAGCTTTACGGCATATGCCTTTGTGCCGATGTCGTAGTTTGCGAGCACGTCGGGATGAAGCTCGCCGATTATGCCTATCTTTCTGCCGCCAAGGAGTATCACGGCGCATCTGCCGGGATGGAATGCGTGAGCCTCGTCAAAGGTATCGTCATCGCCTGTGCAGGGCTCATACTCCGCACCGTCTATGCCGAGCACGTCAAAGAGTCTCTCGACAGCGCCCTTGATGTAGTAGAAATCGTATCTGTCGCCGTATGCGCCGAATACTATTCTTGCAGGCTCATCGGGGAGATCTGTACCGTTGGGGATATACTCATTGCCTATCTCATAGAGGAAAGCCTCTGCGTTGCCGTTCTTGTAGTTTCTTGCAAGCACCTCGCACATTGAGGGGAGAAGGGTGGTCCTCATAACGGAGGTGTCCTCGCCGAGAGGATTGGTGATCTCAACGGTCTTTCTGAGCTTGCTGCCTGCGGGGAGAGCTATCTTGTCGAAGGACTTGGGGCTCACGAAGGAGAATGTGCATATCTCATAAGCACCGAGGGCAACAGCTGTCTGAGAGAGCTTTCTTGTGAACTTCTGCACGGGTGTGAGCTCGCCCGAAGCTGTACCCCTGATTATCGTCTGGGGGATATTGTTGTAGCCGTAGAGACGTGCAACTTCCTCTGCGATATCGTTCTTGTACTCGATATCGCCGCGGTATGCGGGAGCGTATGCCCTGCCGTCCTTTACCTTTATATCAAGTCTTTCGAGGTATTCGAGCATCTGTGCCTCGGGGATATCTGTGCCGAGGAATCTGTTTATCCATTCGGGGTCAAAGGGAGCGGATTTCTGAGTGTCAACGCCGTTTGAGCAGTCGATGATGCCTGTTACGACCTCGCCGCAGCCGAGCAGCTCAACGAGCTCGCAGGCGCGCTTGAGTGCAGGCTCGCACATTCTCGGGTCGAGCTCCTTCTCAAAGCGTGCGGATGCATCGGTTCTCATGCCGAGAGACTTGGCGGTGGTGCGCACGCTGGCGCCGTTGAAGCAGGCAGCCTCGAATACCACAGTGTTGGTATCATCCATGATGCCGCTGTATTCGCCGCCCATAACGCCTGCAACCGCTACGGGCTTCTCAGCGTCTGCGATAACGAGATTCTTTGCGGTAAGAGTTCTTTCGATGCCGTCAAGGGTGGTTATCTTCTCGCCCTCTGCGGCACTTCTGATCTTTATTGTATTACCCTTTATGTAGCGTATGTCGAATGCGTGCATAGGATGGCCGTATTCGAGCATAACATAGTTTGTGATATCAACAAGGTTGTTTATGGGGCGCACGCCGCTTGCCCTGAGTCTTTCGCGCATCCACAGGGGAGAGGGCTGTATCTTTACGTTCTTTACCACTGCAGCCATATAGCGTGAGCAGAGCTCCTTGTTCACTATCTCGACGGAGAGCTCGTCAGATGCGCTGCCGCCAATGCCCTTGAAGGAGGGCTCCTTGATATTCAGAGGCCTGTTGAATGTAGCGTGGGTCTCTCTTGCAAGGCCGAGTACTGCAAGGCAGTCGGGGCGGTTGGGGGTTATCTCGAATTCGATGGTGGTATCGTTGAAGCCGATAGCCTCGTGTATGTCGGTACCGGGGACAAGCTCCCTGCCGTCCTCGCTTTTAAGTATGAATATACCATCCTCTATAGCATCGGGGAAGTCATGGAGTGTAAGACCGAGCTCACCGAGAGAGCAGAGCATACCGTTTGATACCTCGCCCCTGAGCTTGCCCTTCTTTATCTTCACGCCGCCGGGAAGTGTGGAGCCGTCGAGTGCTGCGGGAACATACTCGCCGATGCTCGCTTCGGTGATATTGGGAGCGCCTGTAACAATCTGTATCGGCTCGCCTGTGCCTGCATCGACCTGTGTTATTACGAGGTGGTCGGAATTGCTGTGCGGCTTTACGTCAAGTATCTTTGCGACTACGACGTTTGATATCTCAGCACCCTCTGCGGTGTATTTCTCCACCTTTGAGCCGCTGAGAGTGAGCCCCGCGCAGAGCTCCTTCACGGGGATATCCGATACGTCTATATAATCATTTAACCATCTTAATGAAAGATCCATATCAATTACTCCATTCTGTTTATCTGTGCCACGTTAAGCCCGAATCGTATCCGCTGTCCTTTGCTATCTCTTTGAGATGCTTTGCACCGATGACGATCTCAAGCTTTTTTCCGTTTACGGTGTACATTTTTACCACAGCGCCGTCATACATACCGTTAGTGCGGTGGAATACCGTCTGTGTATTCTTTATGCTGTCCGCGCTGTCAATATAGAAAAGCTGAGGGATTATCATGTATCCGCAGGAGGTATAGTATGCACCGTAGTGATCCTCGGCATCCTCACAGAGAGCCTTGTATTCCTCTTCGGGGAATTCAGAGAGCCTCTGCAGAAATCTGCGGTATCTTCTTGCCCTGACTACCACTATCAGCAGTGCGGCTATGCCCGATATCCCGATTGTGGTTATCAGGTAGCCCTTCATTATCAGCGGATCTTCAAGTACATACACGACAAAGTAAGATACCGCTATCCATCCGAGCACGCCGACAATCCACAGGAACAGGTCATACAGAAGTCTTTTTACAAAGGCTTTTTTTGCTGCTTTTGAGAATATATCGTTCTTGTCTGTCATAGCACCGCTCCTTTGGGTTATGCGTCAGCGTCGGGTACATACACCTTTTCCGCGGGAAGAAAGGGGGTGATATTCTGTCCGTTCTTCCTCATGGCATCAAGGCGTTTTACTTCTGCGGTAATATCTGTCAGTGATACTATCCAGTCGTTTACATATTCGTATACTGCGTTCCCTCTGAGACCTATCTGTATAGAGCGGTAGGGAAGGTCGCTGCCGTTTATGTCCTTTTCGGGATCCCACTGCACGCGCACATCTGATGACTTCACAAGTCTCTGCCATTCCTCGCGCGATATGCCCCGATCCTCGTGATACGAGGAGAGCACGGCGCTTCTGACAGCCTTGTCAAAGCCCTCACGCTTTATATCTATCGCCAGGATATGCTCCTGACCTTCCTTTCCGGCCCATCCCGAACGGTACATCATCCACAGGAATGCCGGCTTTATCCATGTCATTCTGTTCATGCTGACGTGGGGGCCGAAAGTTCTGTTCCTTACGGCTTCCTCTGCTATTATGCCGTTATAGGCCTGATAGACGCGGATGGTCTCATCTGTGTATACAGCTCTTATCTCTCTTTCGGGATGCATCAGAACTGACCCAGGAACCTCATATCGTTCTCATAGAGAAGACGCATGTCGTTTATGCCGTAGCGGCCCATGGTGATACGCTCAAGGCCGATGCCGAATGCAAAGCCCGAATATACCTCGGGATCGATGCCGCAGCCTTCGAGTACCTTCGGGTGTACCATACCCGCACCGAGAAGCTCAACATAGCCCTCGTTCTTGCACATCGGGCAGCCCTTGCCGCCGCAGTTGAAGCACATGAGATCGACCTCTGCAGAGGGCTCGGTATAGGGGAAGTGGTGAGGACGGAGTCTTATCTGAGTGTCCTTGCCATAGAGCTTCTTCATAAGCATATCAAGTGTGCCGTAGAGATCCGCAAGGGTGATGCCCTTGTCTATAACAAGGCCCTCTATCTGATGGAAGAGAGGCGAATGTGTCGCATCAACAGCATCGGAGCGGTATACACGGCCGGGGGAGATTATGCGTATGGGGGGCTTTCTCTGCTCCATGGTACGTATCTGTACGGAGGATGTCTGTGTGCGGAGCACTACGTTCTCATTGATATAGAATGTATCCTGCGTGTCTCTTGCAGGGTGAGTCTTAGGCATATTCAGAGCCTCAAAGCAGTAATGGTCAAGCTCTACCTCGGGGCCGTCAACCACGTCAAAGCCCATGCCGAGGAATATCTCCTTGACTTCCTCGAGTACAGCATTGAGAGGATGTGCACGCCCTACGGGGATATCCTTGCCGGGGAGCGTTACATCGAGCTTTTCGGCCTTGAGCTTCTGTGCAGCGAGCTCCTTCTTCAGCTGCTCTGTCTTTTCAGAGAGCTTCTGCTCTATCTCCGCCCTGACGGAGTTTGCGAGCTGACCCATTGCGGGCCTTTCCTCCGCGGAGAGACCGCCCATCATCTTGAGTATGGCGGTGAGCTCGCCCTTTTTGCTCAGGTACTTGACCCTGAGCTCTTCGAGGGCCTTCATGTCAGAGCTTGCACTGAGCTCTGCCCTTGCGCTTTCGAGTATTGCGCTGAGTTTTTCCTTCATTTAGACTGCTCCTTCTTAAAAATATTCCAAACAAAAAAGTCTGCCGCAAACGGACAGACTACACTTCATTATGTATACCGACACCGTCAAAGCACACAGAGTGTAGTTATCCCGCCTGTAACGTGGCATACGTCAGTCCCTACTTAAATCCGTTCAGGACTGCCGCTCACGGGTGAAATTTCACATCAGGATGCCTGATATACCTTATCGGTATGATATCGCTGCTGCGGCCGGGACTTGCAGCCTAAAGGTCCCTGCTCTCTGTACGCACTCTGCGATCGCTACTTTGCCCGATCTCAGCGTTTGGTTATCGTTTCTATTATATACCATTCAAAAGAAAAATGCAAGGGGTTTTGTAAAATAATTGCCGGTATGGCCGGCAGCGGTTTCGGTGATTTATTCATCGGGGACTGTTCAGTGTGCGGCACGGTATCGTTTGTATGCCTTATACAAAAAGGGAAATCTTACCGCACGTGACACAGATGACAGGGTTCATTTCCGCCCTACTTTATGATATGCTTTTCCTGTGTCTTTATTATCCTGTCGGGGAAATAGCTCATATTGAAGCGCTTTCCGTCCTTGCGCTCATAGCCGTTCTCTATCTTTGCGGCGGCATATACGGAAGTACGCCCGTTTTCGGTGCGCTCGTAATGATCATCCGTGCCTGCTACAACTCTTGCGGCTGTCTCAATGCCCTCATCTATTACAGAGCTGTCAAAGACCTCATGACCGCCGTACATCATATCAAACTCGGACTGACGGGATTTAAGACGCAGAAGGTCCTCGAGATACTCCTGTACTGTTGTGCAGTGGGGCAGGTCGAGAAGGGTATTGCCGTTGCAGGCATCGCCTGAGTATGCTATACGTGTGCTGTGATCTATCAGCACGATCGAGCCCTCGGTATGGCCGCTTACCCGCACTACCTCAATCTTTCTGTCGCCAAGGTCGAAGATATCGCCGTCATAGAGAGGATATACAGCTATGGGGGTGCCGTCGGAGAAGTCATCCGCGGTGAGCGTGTCGTAATACTCCTTTGGTGTCATAGCCTTTGCGGCCTCATACATCTGTTCCTTTGTGAAGCCTGTCTGCATCTGGAAGAAAACTATGTCGCGGTGATGCATATAGCAGTGGCCGAATGCGAAATTGCCCAGGAAATGATCGGAGTGTGCGTGGGTGTTGACGACCTTTATCGGCTTGTCTGTGAGAGTACTGCAGTATGCCTTAAGATCGCCGAAGCCCATCATGGTATCTATCAGCAGCGCATAGTCACGCCCCTCCACCAGATAGCAAAGCACATCCATGCTTGTTATCGCATTGCATTTTATCTTGAAGCTTCTGTCTGCTATTGTTTCATGTGAAAATATGTCCATAGCTATACTCCTGCGTATTCCTTCAGTTTCTCCTTGTATGCTGTCATTTTATCATATCGTGAAATATATTCATAGGGATACTTGTAGTTGAAGTATCTTGTTATCTTGCCTGTATTACGGTCGGTAAGCTTTGTAGAACCGCCTGCACCGCAGGCCAGTATATCCTGGGTCTCCTCCATGATATAGATGTTGTAAAGCCCTTCGCAGCCGTCTTTTGAGTAGCCGACGTTTTCCAGGTTGCCTATGGTGTTTTTCTGCCTGTACAGATAGTATGGGAAATATCCGCTATCGGTCAGTCTGTCAAAGGCATATGTCACCATATCCGACAGCACCGCATCAGCGGTCATCTCATCCCTGTGCGCGCCCTGAAACAGCGTTGCTGAGCGCTTTACCGTCAGGGTATGCACGGTGATATCCTCGGGGCCGAGATCTATGAGACCGTCTATCGTAGCCCTGAAGCCCTCTGCGGTATCGGTCGGCAGTCCTGCTATGGTATCGGTGTTTATATTGTCAAAGCCCATTTTCCTTGCAAGGCTGAACGCCTTGTAGAACTGCTCCGATGAATGTATCCTTCCTATGGCCGAAAGTACGCTGTCGGAAAGGGTCTGGGGATTTATGGATATCCTTGTGGCAAAGTCTTTTATCGCGGACAGCTTGTCCTCGGTTATTGTGTCGGGTCTGCCTGCTTCGACGGTATATTCACGTATATGTGAGAGGTCGATGGACTTTGAAGCAGTCTCCATGATGCGGTAAAGCTCATCGGCGCTTATCGCTGTCGGAGTGCCTCCGCCGATATATACAGTGTCACAGCGCATTCTGCTGTCGCGGAGTATTTCGCCGAGATCTTCAAGCTCCCTGCAGAGCATGTCGACATACTGCGGTATAAGCTCCTTTGCTCCCCTCGAGGTTATCGAGTGTGAGACAAACGAGCAGTAGGAGCATCTTGACGGGCAGAAAGGTATGGATATATACAGTGAAAATGTGTTGTCGCCGAGAGTATCGAGTGCCTTCTGCTGATGAACGGCGGTAAGGTATGCAAGATCGGATTTTTTCCGCGATATCAGATATTTCTCGTGTAGTGTCTGATATACACTGTCGCTGTCCATGCCCTGCTTTATCAGCGCATTCACCTTTTTGACGGGGCGTATGCCTGTAAGACAGCCCCATTCGGGGGTAATTCCCGTGAGCTCTGAGAGCGCATTAAAAAGCAGCCTGCACAGAGACAGCTCGTGATCATCCGCTGATGCGGGCAGGGGAGCGGTCTTTGTCACGCTCTTTCCCGATACATCCGCTGCGGCAAACATAACGTCCGTACAGACAGCAGTGATGCTGTCTGCGGACGAGGTGCCGTCATATGGAAGAAAATCGAAGCGCTCTATCGGGAAAAACAGCTTTATGACCGCTTCGATCTCATATTTATACGCATTCAGATATACTTTCATATCATATCCTTTAAGTAGCCTGTCTGTCTTGCCGCATAGAGCATGCAGCGGTTCTCGCGGCGCTCACGGAACATGGTCGTGGCTTCGCCGTGTCCGGGATATACCTTGTAGTCGGTGAAGGTGTCAAAGTCATAGAGCATGGCGAGGGTCTCGGTCATGACGGCGTCATTGCCGTCGGGCATATCCGTTCTGCCCATGCTGTCTTTGAAAAGGGTATCTCCGCTGAACATCACATCATCTATGATAAGGCATACAGAGCCGCTGGTATGTCCGGGAGTGTGCAGTACTTCGAATTCGAGCTCGCCGTGAGTTATCACATCGCCGTCCTCAAAGGTCATGGCATTCGTTACGGGGGAGACGGGCGGCAGC
>CACZPE010000435.1 GCA_902782875.1 uncultured Ruminococcus sp.
GCCCGCCTCAGCGGAAACCATCAGACATATGAAGGGTACCGAGCTGCAAACGCAGCCGACTCCTATATTTTATCAACGACCTAACAGCGGGCTTTGCCCGCCCTTGACAAATAGAACCGGATATGATATAATAGAGAGCGTAAAAACCGAATACGGGAATGATGTTCTCCCGAGGCTTCCCCTCAAAGGGCCGCCTGAACCGCTTATACAGCTGATGACTTCTGCGTTTTACGCAATAGTTGTCGGCTTTTTTGTTTAAGGAGGATTTATGCTGTTTTCACTTGCGATCATATTTCTTGCAGGACTATCTGTTGCTGCCATTTCTGACAAGATAGGTCTGCCGCGTATTATCGGTATGCTCTGCGTGGGCATTATTGTCAGTCCCTATGTGCTCGACCTGCTCGACAGCTCTGTTCTCGGCATATCTGCTGAGCTGAGGCAGATAGCACTTATCATAATACTTATAAAAGCAGGTCTCTCACTTGATCTGTCCGATCTGAAAAAAGTCGGCAGGCCTGCAGTGATGATGTCCTTTGTCCCTGCGTGCGCAGAAATAGCGGGATATATCATATTTGCTCCGATGCTTCTTGGTGTAACCCGTACAGAAGCGGCTCTTACAGGAGCAGTACTCAGCGCGGTATCACCTGCAGTAGTAGTGCCGAGAATGGTAAAGCTGATAGAGGACAGATACGGCACAGGGAAAAGCATTCCTCAGATGCTGCTTGCAGGGGCTTCATGCGATGATATTTTTGTAATAGTACTCTTCTCCACCTTTGTCACAATGGCACAGGGAGGCACGGCAAAAATATCCTCACTGTTAAATATACCTGTATCGGCATTGCTCGGCGTTCTGCTCGGCGCACTTACGGGCACGGTGCTTTATATGATCTTCGAGAGTGCATACACCAGACACAAGCATATACGAAACAGCACAAAGGTGATCATCATACTCGGCTGCTCATTTATGCTTATGTCCGCAGAAACCTTTGCAAAGCCGTATATACCTCTGTCGGGGCTTCTTGCAGTCGTTTCCATGGCGTGTGTGATAAAACTCAGGGCAGACAGGAACGTTTCCTCGCGCCTGTCTCAGAAATTCGGCAAGCTATGGCTTGCAGCGGAGGTCGTGCTTTTCGTGCTTGTCGGTGCGGCAGTTGATGTGAGATACACCCTTGCCGCGGGGGCTTCGGCTCTGCTGATGATCTTTATAGCACTGTCTTTCAGGGCACTGGGTGTGATACTTTGCCTGCTCGGCACAGAGCTCTCCGCAAAGGAGCGGCTGTTCTGCATAATCGCATACCTGCCCAAAGCCACAGTCCAGGCGGCTATCGGGTCTGTACCGCTCTCACTCGGGCTCCCCTGCGGGAAGATTATACTCTCTGTCGCCGTGCTTGCGATAGTGATAACCGCTCCCCTCGGCGCTATAGGCATAGACAGGACATATACGCATTTCCTGCAGCATGAGGAAACAAATCCGTCAGAATGATAATCCGTCAACATTATCCACAAAAAATATTGACAATATGTAAAAATCATTGTATAATCAAGACAGCATCCTTATAATGAATATAAAGGGGAATTTTTATGGAAAAGATCCTTGAACTGATAAGCAAAGGCGGTAAATACTTCATAATCCTGGCAGGATTCGCACTCCTCTTGGCATTGTTCCACAATTTCAGCAAGCTTTCAAATCAGAAAGAGCGTATAGGAGAAATGCTCAGCAGACGAAATAAGCTGTACTCTAAAAACAAAGAAACACAAGAGCTAGAAGAAGAGGATGATGAAACTTCATCGATCACTCCCGATACCATCAGGAACTATGAGAACAAATTCAATGAGCTTTGCTCGTGGCATAATGCCTTTTCACAGCTGATATCGGTATTTCCTCTGCTTGGTGTACTCGGTACTGTTGCAGGTCTGATGCTCAACGCTAGTGCCGAATCCTCCGCTGATATGCTTTCTTCTCTGAACGTTGCCCTTGAGACTACATTCTGGGGACTTATCTCAGCTATTATACTCAAGGTATTTGACACACTCTGTCCTTCTAGGACAATAACCGATGTTGAAGTCATGCTAGATGATTTCGACAAGAAAATGGATCTTGCCGATATGGAAATGACCAGAAAAAAGTAACAGGAGAATATTATGAGAAAAAACAGACATACCGGAAACGGTGCTGTGATAGACCTCACATCTCTGCTTGATGTTATATTTATAATACTTCTCGCTGTTATGGTAAGCAGTAATGTTGATAATACTTCAAAGTCAGACGAACTTGAACAGAACATGAAAGAAGTAAAACATCAGCAGGATGAGCTGAATAATAAGATTTCACAGTATGATAATATAATGCAGGTAAAGGATAATATCGATCAATGGGTTTGGATAGTAAGTATATCCGTGCCCTATGAGGATGATGTCCACAAAAGAACAATATCGGTAATGTCAGAGGATCAGCAGATATACTCTTACGAACTCATAGGAAACAAAACTGAGGAGACCTTTGACAGATTCAAAGCCGATCTTGTATCACAGATAGAGGGTAAAGACTGTCCCGTGATACTCGCTCTCAATCCCGACAGAGCAGAAATACTTTACAGAGACGAACAGAAAGTGACGGATATACTCTTTGAGCTGTCCGAAGAATATCAGAACGTATCAATAAAAGGAAATCTGGGTGATACATAACCATGATCGCTGTACTTATGATAATTGCAGGCGCTCTGATGACTGTGTTCGGTTTCATATTCCTGTTATTTGTCATCGTCTCGCCTGTATTTGCAAAAGCACGCTCCATTAGCGGCAGGGGTGATCCTACAGAGAAGCTGATAAAGGTAATCTCCTCTGTCTACGGAAAAGGTAGCCTCGCAGAGAACGTACTTAAGAAGGAAAATCATCAGAACAGGAAGGACCTTCTTCGTCTGTCAGCCGGAATACTACTGTTCGGACTGCTTCTTTTCGGTGCGGGATATTATCTCGGATATGCCGACAGAGGCAACGGACACTGGTTCTACAAGCTGGTATACCATCAGTCAGACCCTGTACCGGAATGGGACAAGATTACCACAGACGGCAGGTATACCGCAGATAACGGCAAGGAGTACTCCTTCTACCTGCTGGTAAAAGGCAGTGAATACGAATTCTGCGGAGAGAAGTGCGCGGATATAAACGAAGTCAGGGAGAAGCTTATGAGTATCAGGAGAGAAAATACCGTGATGCTCCTTGACAGTTACGCTGTATCGTCTTATTATCACGAAGCCGAAGACCTGCTCAAAGAGCTGGCAATAGAGTATGAAACGGAAGAAGTATGATGAAAAAGAATACTTGTATATCCATTATATGTATCTTTACCGCGGTTTTGCTTTTGGGCGCATGGGGCGAAAATGTTGAGCTGTTAGATGACAAAAAAAAGCTCATTGATCTTGACAACGCGATAGAATTTGCCCGCCCCGGCGGAGGCAGCGCAACTCAACAGGAGGGTGACACCGAAGGTAATCCTCCCGAAGAAGCTGCAGGCGGTGATACAAATATTCCCGTCACAAATGTCATAGAGATAACTATACAGGGCCGTACCGTTTACTATAACGGCAAAGAGCTCGGCAGCGACAGTTTTGTAAATAAGCTGATCGACGATAACGCAAAAGGGCGCACATTCGTGCTTGTGGATGACTATGCGGATGCATCGGTATATAAAAATGTAAGAAAGACCATGCGTGAACAAAAGGAAAAAAACGGTCTTGAATTTGCCGAAAAGATGTCGGAGGAGGAATGATGATGCGCAGATACAGCAGATATCTTTCTGTACTGCTGATACTTGTCATCAGCTCAGGGCTGTGCGGATTTGCCTGGCCGACAACACTGGATATCGCCGCAGACACCGATAAACACCATGTATACCAGTATATCACAGTCGATGAACTGATAAGATCATATGAGATCGATGCGCAGATAACGAGAGATTCCCTGAACGGTAAGTATCTGCTCGTGTCGGGCATCTATGAAAACACCGACGGAACATCATTCAACATTACAACAAGCGATTACAAGTCTCTCAAATGTGTCATAAAGGACGGGGTATACCTGGATCTGTCCCGATACAAGTTCAGAGAGGATGTCATCGCTGTCTACGGCAGGTTCTCGTTCACACTTTCAGGCGAGATGCAGCTTGGCGATGCCGAAAAGATAATACCTCGCCCTGTAGCAACAGAGAGCATGTACTTTACCCTTGACGGCACATCATTCGACACGGCAACAGCCGTTGAACGTACACTTTCCGAAGGCAGGATAAAATACTGTATACCCTCCGGATGGGAGAAAATCGAATACAATATCAAGGAAAACGATCTTGGCATCATAGACGGATATCAGTACACGCTCAACAAGCTAAGCCCCGGTGATGATGTGCCCGAATCTCTGTTTGTCTGCTATTTTGACAAAAATCTTCTGGCAAATTCCGCCTATATCACAAAGGAGGACAAGGTAGAAAAGGCCATTATAAACAACATCACAGGCAGTCCCGGGAACCCGTACAAGCCTTTGTTCCCGAATTACTACGGTGCAAAATACACTTATTATCTGAGCAAGTACACCGATGCGTTCGATCAGAAAGGCTATCATGCCGAGTATATCTTTCTCCCCGACGCAGACAGGGGCATGGTGATGTATCTGTATATATACAGAGAGCCGAAGCATCTCTCCGATGTGCTGATGATAATGAGATTTCTCACGATAACTTGATTTATACAAGCCTGACGGCATACAGCCGTCAGGCTTTTTTCATATATTGCCTCCGAAATAATATGACTTTAGTCATATGTAAGAAGTTGCTTTTTTCACTACCGCGCGGAACTTCCGTGGTGTATAATAAGTACAATAAGACAAACAGGAGGAACAAATATGAACAAAACGGTATCAAAGGCAGGCGCTGCTATAGTAACAATAACTGTGTTTCTTTTTGCTGTGTTTATTCTGGCGGATTATACATTCGGAGAGTATTTGGTCTGTATGTTCCTGCCGATAGGCTTCATTATGATGACGGCAGGGCTTCAGCATGAGACTTCCGATGACAGAAAGGTGCCCGCTAATATCGGTATGATACTGTCGGCGGTATACGCAACACTGATACTCATAGTTTACTTTGCGCAGGAC
>CACZPE010000436.1 GCA_902782875.1 uncultured Ruminococcus sp.
CGATACTCATCGGTACGGGCTGCGGCGTCCCCGGCATCATGGCATCAAGGACCATCGAGAATGTCCGTGACCGCAGAATGACGATAATCACCACCACATTCATCCCCTGCAGCGCAAAGCTGCCCTTTATCGCAATGATAGCAGGCGCTATATTCGGCGGCTCCGCACTCATATCGGTATCTGCATTCTTCCTCGGTATGTTCGCAATAATAGTATCGGGCATCATACTCAAAAAGACAAAGATGTTCGCAGGCGAGCCTGCTCCCTTCGTTATGGAGCTTCCTCCCTATCATCTCCCCACAGTCGGCAACGTGCTCCGTCCCATGTGGGAAAGAGGCTGGTCCTTCATCAAGAAGGCAGGCACCGTTATACTTCTTTCTACCATAGTCATATGGTTCCTTTCGGGCTTCGGCTTTGTAGACGGCAGCTTCACCATGCTTGGTGAGGATGAGCTCGACAGCTCCATACTCGCAAAACTCGGAAGCTGCATCGCATGGATATTCATCCCCCTCGGCTGGGGCAACTGGCAGGCAGCTGTCGGCTCTATCACTGGTCTTGTCGCAAAGGAAAACATCGTCGGCACTCTCGGCGTCCTCTACGGCGGCGGAGAGGGTACGGTATACCAGGCGATCGCTGCGGCATTCACACCCGTTGCAGGCTATTCATTCCTTGCGTTCAATCTGCTCTGCGCTCCCTGCTTTGCGGCGATAGGCGCTATAAAGCGTGAGATGAACAATCCCAAGTGGACTGCATTTGCCATAGGCTATCAGTGCGGCTTTGCATATATCGTAGCATTCGTTATAAACCAGATAGGCAATCTTTTCTCGGGAAATGTCACTGCATTCGGTGTGATCGGCGCGATCATCGCATTCGCTATACTCGCAGGCGGTATATATCTGCTTGTGAAGCCCTATAAGGAAGCAACACGTCTCGAGGAAAAGCTGCCCGCATAAAGGAGGTAACCGTCATGCCGTCATGGATCATAGTGCTGATACTGCTCATTGCGGCAGTGATCGGAAGCATATACAGCATAATAAAAGACAAGAGACAGGGAAAATGCTCCTGCGGACACAAATGCGGCGCATGCGCGTCGTGTGCCTGCTGTGCGGCAAAGAACAAAAAGAAATGCATATAACCGAAGGGGCTGCGATGCAGCCCCTTCGCTTTTGTTTAAGGATGCGCCGACCAAAGGCTGCAGAATAACACCGCCCATTTTCAGAAAAACGCATCCTGT
Organism: uncultured Ruminococcus sp.; assembly: GCA_902782875.1. Next base: position 1,235 of record CACZPE010000436.1, read on the forward strand.
GTCCCGTGATTTTGTAAGCGTTTCTAAACCGCTCTGTAACCATTGTGATAACATTGAGAAAATTATGTGTTGCAAAAGCAAAAATCCACCTCCGCGGTATTGTCAGATATAACAAAATTGCCCGTTCTTCCTTGACATTATCTGAGATATGTAGTAATATGATGATGTGTAGGTGTGCGCAGATAAATACATGCACACAAAAGACGGAGAAAACAATGGCAATGTCAAGAAGCGCCCAAAAGGCGTATAAAAAGGCATTAAAGGAGAAACAGAAACGCAGGAGAGGACACTGGCTGCTCATACAGAAGGGCGACTCCGCAAAGGAGATCGTATCAAAGCTTTTCACACAGCTGTGCGTGCTGATACTCATAGGCTGCGGTGTGGTGCTGACCCGTGAATTCTGGCTCTCGTTTTCTGCCAAAAAGCTCAATGATACGCTGAGCGGCCTGTACCACTCCGCCGCAGATCTCGTAAGCGGTCTGGGCGAGGGCGAGATGCTCCCCGGAGCACAGAAGCTGCTGGATATAAACCCCGATACAGTCGGATATATACGCATAGACGGCACCGAGGTGGATATGCCCGTAGTTCAGGGAAAGAACAATGACAGCTATCTTAAGGTATCCTTTGACGGCACTCCGAACAAGGCAGGTACCATATTCCTCGACTGGCGCTGTCAGCTCGGCGCAAAGAAGCGTTCCGACAATCTGGTGATCTACGGTCACAACCAGCGCGACAGGACGATGTTCGGCAGTCTCAAGGACTACAAGCACAATATAGACCACTACAAGGCTCACCCGACTATAATGCTAAACTCCAACTATACGAGTGATACCTACAAGATATTCGCGTATTTCGTGACAGAGGTGGAGCCTTCACAGACGGCTGACGGGTATGTATTCGACTATCATAACTATATAGACCTGTCCGACCGCGCGGTATATGACCGCTTCATAGAAAACATATCCCTCAGGAATGAGATAGTCACCGATGTCGACGTAAAGTACGGTGACGAGTTCCTGACTCTCTCCACCTGCTCGAATGAGTTTGAACCGTCAAGGTTCGTTATATTCGCAAGAAAGACCAGAAAGGGCGAAAGCGCCGATGTGGACACCTCGGCAGCTCATATAAACCCCGATGCGAAAGAGCCTGACTGGAAAGTAATATTCAGATAGACAACAAAAGTGAGGAAAAACAACGTATGAACGGCAAAAAACCGGGTGCCATCCTTATCATAGCCTCTGTTGTATTTGTAGGGGCTGTGGGTTTTCTTGTGTACTATTTCGGCATGATGAAGCGCGCCGACGATGTGAATAACGGCCTGGCCCAGATGCACACATCATCAACGGGCGATACCGTGGTCATCACACAGGCGACCACCACCGAGACCACTACCGAAGCTACAACGACAGAGACCACCACAGAAGCGACCACTACCGAGACCACCATCATAACCACCGAGGAAGGTCCTCTCGAGCTGCTCGATTCCATGAGACCGTTCATGAGCAAGAATGAGGACACCGCAGGCTGGATAACGGTCGGCGGCACCGAGATAAACAACGTTATCGTACACACCGACAACAATGACTATTATCTCAACCACGACTACTACGGCAACTATTCGCAGCCCGGCACCATATTCGCTGATTTCCGCTGCGTTGTAAATGATTTCTCCGCAAACCAGAGCGACAATATAATACTCTACGGCCACAACCAGGCCAACGGCAGCATGTTCGGCACGCTGCAGAGATACAAGGTCACAAAGCAGAATACTTCAAGATTTGATTTCTATCTCGAGCATCCCACGTTCGAGTTCTCAAATCTCTATCATGAATATACCTACAAGATAATAGCGGCGTTCGTGCTTGAGGTCGAGCCCCGTCAGACAAGAACAGGCGAGGTATTCGACTATCAGAACTACATCAGGTTCGGCTCAAAGAGCTATACCTATGATGAGTGGATGGAAAACATCATGGCACGCACCGAGATAATAACAGGCGTAGACGTGCAGGAGGGCGACAAGTTCCTTACGCTGTCTACCTGCTCGAACGAATTTGAGCCCTCACGCTTCCTCGTGATAGGCAGGCGTGTAAGAGAGGGCGAGGATCCGTCTGTGGATACCTCGCTCGCAAGGCTCAATCCCGATGCAGTCGAGCCTGACTGGAACTATATTTACGGAAGGTAAGAAGGTACCGTATGTCTGAAGAAAAGAACACCTCCGACAATGGATCTGAGATAGACGGATATTTTGACACCCTCATGGAGGAATTCGACAAGAACGATGATACCGTCGTTCCCGAGCAGGACTCCACTGAGGATATACCTCTCGATATGAGGGACTTCTCCAAGTTTTTCGAGGATGCAGCCGCATCAGGAAGCGGATTCAAAAGCACCGTAGACAACAGCACGCCTGTCCTTGATGAGGACGGTATGATCGTTATATTCGATGCAGACAGCGGCATAGATGCCACGGAATCCAAAAAGCGCATCGATCAGATGCGCAAGAGCATATCCGAGCGCAATGCGGAGAAAGAGATACCCGTTTTTGAGGAGCCTGCCGAACCTGTAGACAGGGCGGGCAACACCGAGGAAGATATCACAAACGATATATTCGAAAGCACCGGTGAGATAGACGATTCTGCCGACGACAACATCGCTCCCGTCACAGAACCCGCTCCCCCGCCGATATATTACCTCGGGGAAAATGAACCCCCGAAGGGGATAATTGCCGATCTGTTCCCGCATAAAGGCGACGGTCCCCTTGAGATAGCGCGAAAGATCGTATTTTTATCTGCATCATGCGTGTTCATAGGCGCAGGCGTTGTTCTCGCCAGCACTCTGATACAGTCAAAGCAGGCAAAGGACGATCAGCAGCAGCTCATAGACATGATGACCACCACCGCCCAGACGACGATCAACGAGCTCGGCGAGGTAGAGACCATCCCCCCCACCTCCGAGGAGAGGGAACAGCATAACGAGAGCCTTATGAACAGCTTCGTTGAGGTCTCCGCTGATGTAAAGGGATTTGTCGAGCTGCCCGGATGCGATATATACTATCCCGTTGTGCAGGGCACGGACAACAATTACTATCTCACCCATACCTATGACAACAGGACAAACAAGGCGGGTGCGGTATTCATGGACTACCGCTGCACCGTCTCCGAGGAGTTCACCTCACCGAACATAGTCCTCTACGGCCACAACCAGGAGGACGGCACGATGTTCGGCAATCTGAAGAACTACAAGAACAATGTGGATTTCTACAAGGCAAATCCCTTTGTTTCATTCAATACCGAATACGGTATCGGCGACTATGTGATATTCGGATACTTCATCACAAACGTATATCCCAAGCAGGATCTCTACGGTGAGGTATTCCACTATCACGACTATATAGACGCTCTTGCCGATGAAGCCACCTTCAACTGGTATATCAGCGAGATAGCCGAAAGAAACCAGATCATTCCCACGGTCGATGTTGCTTTCGGAGATCAGCTTCTTGTGCTGTCAACATGCAGCACCGAGTATGCCGATTCGAGATTTGTCGTTATAGCAAGAAAGCTCCGCGAGGGCGAGACCGCAGCCGATATCGACGTATCGGGCACCGTGCTCAATCCCGACGCGAAGAAGATCGACTGGGATGCTGTTCTCTACGGCAAGACCGCCACAACAACAGAGAGCACCACCACAACCACAGAAGAGGAAACAACGACGACCGAAGAAGAATACGACGATTATAACGATGACTATGACGACGACTATGATGACTATGACGATTATGACAACGACTATGACGAAGAAACCACCGAAGAAGAAATAACCACCACAGAAGAAGAAACCACCGAAAGAGTCACCACCGAGAACAAGGCTATCTCAGAGCTTGGACTCGTAACGAGGGTGACCATGGCTGAAACCACTACCAGAGACAGGACCGACGAACCCTCAGGAGATACCACCACAGCGGATACTCTGCCTGATGATGAATTCATCGATCCCTGGGATGAATATATGTCCGAGTCCGATACCGCAGAGACTGTTGTACCGGAAAGCATAGTTTCAGAAACGACTGTACCCGAGACTGAAGAGACAAAGCGCGTGAGAGTCACGAGGGCCACCACCACCATCAGCCGCGTGAAGCGCACCAGGACCGAGACTTCGGCCGAGACCGACGCCGAAGGATTCTACCTTACGGAGGGCACTCAGAAGACCGAGGCCCAGACAGGCCCGACGCTGCCTCTTGTAACAAGGGTAAATGTACATTGATTTGAGGAGTTATGCCAATGCTCGGCGCAAAACAGAAGCCACAGCCAAGGCACGCAAAGCATGCAAAACAGCCTGAACCCGTCCAGAAGGCGGGACCGAAGGCAAAGAAGACGAGCAGTGCCAAAAACAGCAAGGATGCTGCGGCAAACAAAGTGATAACCGCTCTTGCAGCTGTCGTACTCGTAGTATGCCTTGTAGTGCTCGGCGATTATGTATACCAGATAATAGAAGCCAAGAAGAACCACGAGGTTCTGAAGGATATTTACGCAAACGCAAAGAATTCCACCGTGATACTTCCCGACCCGGGCGAGCCCGAAGTGACCGTCAGGGAGGATCCCGACGAGGATCCCGATGCAGGCTCCGAACCCTCAGGCGAAGAGGCAAAGCCTGCCGAGACCGAGATCGTGCGCGAACCGAGGCCGATTATGCCCGCAGCGAGCGTACTTCTCGAAACGAACGCCGATACCGTTGGCTTCGTGCGCATACCCGACTGTGTGGAAGAGCCCGTAGTAAAGGGCACCGACAACGAGTATTATCTCAACCACAACTTCTGGGGCTCGCAGCGCCAGTGCGGCACATGCTTTGCCGATTACAGAAACGTCATCGGCGACTATGAGCGCTCAGACAATATCATACTCTACGCGCACAACCAGAAGGACGGCACGATGTTCGGAGAGCTGGACAAGTACCGCTGGGATCTGCGCTACTGGGAGAAAAACCCGTTTGTATACTTCAGCTCCAATTATTCCGACGATACCTATGTCATAGTGTCATCGTTCGTAATAAATACTCTGCCCGAGCACGACGACGGCAAGGAGCTGTTTGACTACAACAACTACATAGATTTCAAGGACAGCGGAAAGTACTCCTTTGAGACCTTCAAGAAGGAGATCACCGCAAGAAGCTGGTTCTTCACCGGGCTTGACTTCGACAAGGACGACGAGTATGTCACCCTCTCGACCTGCTCTACCGAATGGGACGATTCAAGACACGTCGTTGTCGCAAGAAAGCTCAGGGATTATGAGACTGCGGACAGCGTGCTCAAGGAAGCACACTTCGTTCTCAACGACAACATAAAATGGCCCGCCATATACTACAAATATCACGGCGGTTCATATATAGAGCCCGAAGAATAAAAAAGAAAGAGGCTCTACGGTGAAGGCTTTTGCAACTCTTACGCAAAAGCATATCTGCATACGGTCTGCACAAAGCAGGTCGTCCGACCAGAACGGAACACACAGGTCATCCATGTGTCTCGTTCTCCTTTACGAAAGGACAGGTTATGAAAAAGATAAGAGCAGTAAGGAGCGGCATTGCAGCATTGGCGGCAGTCGGTGTGATAGCTGTGTCAGCATACCTTGCCGGAGATGCAGGCAATGCCGATCTCGAACAGAAATCAGTGGATACAGGTACGGAACAGACGGACAGTATACCCGAGACACAGACAGAGACCGAGCTTGCCCAGTCAAAGAACGAAATTGGTCTTATCGACATGCCCGAAAGACCCGATCTCGGTGATTCCGAGAGAGTAAACGAACTTGTAAGGAAGGAATACGGCTACGAAGCCGCTCCCGGAGAGATGGACTATCTCAACATCACTCCCCTCATAGAGCGCACGCCCGTACTCGCAGAGCCCGTGCCCGAGGTAACATCGGCACCTATAGAGCCTGCATCCTATATGCCCGTTACTCACGTTCCCGTTGAGGAAGAGCCCGAAGAGCAGGAGGATGCTCCCGAGGAGGAGCCCGATCTCGTGGATGAAGCACTTTTCCCCGAGGAGGAGCCTGACCTTACGGAGTCTTTCGTCACCGAAGAGATATACTATGCCGCAGCTCCCGAAACCGCAGCTGCAGAGCATGTAAGACTCGATCTCTATTCTATGGATCCGACCGTAGGCACGGGTACCATCACAGTTCCCTATACCTATTATGATTTCCTCACTCCCGAAGATATCGGGATAACCACCGAGCCCGCAGTGACACAGACCGAGGCCACCACTGCCGACAAGAACGCAGCAGAGACTACCGTATCCGAGACATCTGCAGCTTCTTCCGAGAAGACTGATGCTTCGGAAACCACTGTTTTCCTCGAGTCCACCTCTGAGGAGTCTGCTGTCACCACTACAGGCACTTCTGCAGGCGCTGCCGATTCGGAAGCCGAGACCACAGTTACCGAAGAAGAGCCCCGCCCTGCAGGATATCTCATCCCCTCCCGCTATACAGGGCAGGAGATATTCACCGCCAGATTTGACGGTGTGACACAGAATATAGATGCATACACTCTCGTCTGCATGATATGTGCTACAGAGATGTCTCCCTCATTCAGCCAGGAAGCTCTCAAGGCACAGGCTGTTGCAGCTTATTCCTATGTAAAGTACCACAATGTGAACGGACTTACTCCCTCTGTGCTCGTAAAGCATGAGGTGCACGAAGCGACCATCGCCGCTGTTGACGCGGTATTCGGCCAGTGTGTGTACTATGACGGCAAGGTAGCCCAGACGGTATATACCGCTTCCACCGCAGGCACGACCGCATCAGGCAGGAATGTATGGGGCGGCGGCGCTCCCTATCTCGAGAGCGTTGAGACACCTATAGATGAGCTTTACGATCCCAACTGGGGCATAGTTACCACATATACCGAGGACGAAATGAGGAACAAGCTCCAGAACTACTGCGGCATAACCCTTTCTGACGACCCTGCAAACTGGATACAGATAGTATCGTATTATGACGGCAAATATGTCGATGATATGATCATTGACGGTCAGGTATCCATAAAGGGACAGAAATTCAGGGACGGTCTCATGCACTACGCCCTCAAGAGCTGGGCATTTGATGTGCAGTACGCTGACGGTATATTCACATTCACCACCTACGGCTACGGCCACGGAGTGGGCCTCAGCCAGAACGGTGCGAATATTCTCGGCAGACAGGGTTATACCTATGACGAGATACTCAAATACTATTTCCCCGGTATCACAATACAATGATATATGAGATAATTACAAAAAAACGGCGGGGAGAGGCTCTTTCCGCCGAAGAGATCGGGTATATGGTCAAGGGCTACACCTTCGGCGAGATACCCGATTATCAGATGTCGGCATTTCTCATGGCCGTATGCTTCGCGGGTCTGAATGATGATGAGACCGCAGCGATGACAGAAGCCATGATAGCTACCGGCAGTACATATGATCTTCACTCGGAGCTCGGGCAGGTCTGCATAGACAAGCACAGCACGGGCGGTGTCGGCGATAAGACTACGCTTATCGCCGCTCCTGTATGCGCTGCCTGCGGTGTCTATGTGCCCAAGATGTCGGGCAGAGGCCTCGGCCATACCGGCGGCACGATAGACAAGCTCGAATCGATACCCGGGTTCTGCACGGACATACCGCACAGCGAATTCATCGCCACGGTAAAGAAGGCGGGATTTTCCGTCATATCCCAGTCGGGTGATCTTGTCCCCGCTGACAAGAAGATATACGCGCTCAGAAACGCCACAGCAACTGTAGAGAGCCTTCCGCTGATATGCTCGAGCATCATGAGCAAGAAGCTTGCCACAGGCGCAGACGGCATAGTGCTTGACGTAAAGTCAGGCGACGGCGCTTTCATGAAGACCCGTGAGGACGCATACTCCCTTGCTGCTGCGATGAGAGTGCTTGCCTCAAATATGGGCAGAAAATGCAATGCGCTCATAACGGATATGAACCGCCCCCTCGGCAGATGCGTGGGCAATTCCCTCGAGGTGGAGGAAGCGGTGAACGTACTCAGGGGCGAAAAGGTAAAGGACCTCTATGAAGTGAGCATCGCCCTTGCGGCACATATGCTCTCACTCGGCGGATGCGGCGATATCACGGAATGCCGCAGGCTCGCTGAAGATGCTGTCTCCTCGGGAGCAGCGCTTGAGCATTTTGAAACTATGGTCACCATGCAGCACGGCGACGCGAACGCCCTGCATGATACCTCCCTGCTCGGAAGACCGCGCTACAAAGAGCGTTTCACAGCCTCTGAAAGCGGATACATATGCGAAATACCCGCGGAGCAGGTCGGCCTTGCGGCTATGGACCTGGGAGCAGGCAGAAAAAGCAAAGACGATACGATAGACAAGACAGCAGGGATAATTTTCAGGCAGCATGTCGGCGACTATGTAAAAAAGGGCGATACGATCGCAGAGCTTTATTCATCTGCACATGCGGATATGTCATCCGCCGCTGCAAGGCTCTCATCGGCAGTGGTATATTCCGATACCGCTCCTGAAGCTGCACCTGTTATCATAAAGGAATTTTGAATGGATCAGATAAATGTCATGCCGGACGGTACTGCGTCCGGAAGCGTACCGCAGAACAGCATCACCCCCTCGGATGAGGAGAAAAAGCAGCTGCGCAGATACTATGCGAAGATATCTCTGATAGTAATAGTCCTTGTAGTGGTATTCAGCGGTATAAACGAGCTGGTGCTCTATATCGCGTCGGGTATCGCAGGCGGAGGCTTCACAAAGGAGCTTGTGTCCTCAGGCAGAAAGATCGTGGCATCGATACCGCTTGCCAAGGCTGCATATTCATACTTTTTCCCGCTGGCTGCCGATGTGGCAGCCTTACTCACGGGTCTTGCGATCACAAAATGCGACCTGAAGAAGATGCTCGGATTCTCGGGATTTGACGGGAAGGACCTTTTCAATTTCACCTCCCTGTCCTACGGCATGGCTACCGCCGGCAGCTTTA
>CACZPE010000437.1 GCA_902782875.1 uncultured Ruminococcus sp.
CTTGTGATGGTCGCGGTCTTGGCCTTCTCATCTATGATATAGTCGCAGTCCTCTGCGATCTCTTCCTGATCGGTCTTTGTATCCATTTCTGCTACTACAAAGGGCTTGAGTGTCTTTGCAAAGCGGTCTGCCATAGTGTAGAGCTCAGTGGACTTGTCGCCTCGACCGGATATGATAAGAGGAGTTCTCGCCTCATCTATAAGGATCGAGTCGACCTCATCGACTATGGCGAAGTTGAATTCTCTCTGTACCTTTTCGCTCTTGTATATTACCATGTTGTCACGCAGATAGTCAAAGCCGAATTCATTGTTGGTACCATAGGTTATGTCGCAGTTGTAGGCCTCACGTCTCTCATCATTGTTGAGATCGTGGAGTATGCATCCGATAGTGAGTCCGAGATAACGGAATACCTTACCCATTTCCTCAGACTGTGTCTTTGCCAGGTAGTCATTTACCGTAACGACATGAACGCCGTGACCGTCAAGTGCATTGACATAGGATGCGCAGCACGCAACGAGAGTTTTACCTTCACCTGTTCTCATCTCGGCGATACGTCCCTGATGAAGAACGGTCGCACCGATGATCTGTACAGGATAAGGCTTCTTGCCGAGTACTCTCCAGGCTGCTTCTCTTACTGTAGCGAGTGCCTCGGGAAGGATATCGTCAAGTGTCTCACCGTCTTCAAGTCTCTGCTTGAATTCGGGTGTCTTTGCCTTGAGCTCTTTCTCGGAAAGAGCCTGATATTCCTCATCAAGAGCAAGAACCTTTTTGAGTATAGGGTCTATCTTTTTGAGTTCTCTTTTACTGTAGTTTCCGAATAATCCATCGAAAAGTCCCATTTCTTTATATTCCACCTTTAAGTTTTATTTAACATAAAGCATAACTTATATTATACCGTAAAAGCGCCATAATGTCAAGGATATATACGATTATCGCAGGCAATACCGACGTTATTCTATCCGCCAGTCTATCTCCGTCATGCCGTGCTCCTTCAGGAAGGTATTGCATTTAGAAAAGTGCCTGCATCCAAAAAAGCCGTTGTATGCCGACAGCGGCGAAGGATGTGCCGCTTCGAGCACCAGATGATTCCTGTTTGTGATAAGCTGCTTCTTAGCCCTTGCATTAGCTCCCCAGAGCAGAAATACCAGCGGCTTCTCACGGTTATTGAGGCGCTCTATCACATGATCCGTGAAGGTTTCCCAGCCCTGACCTTTGTGAGAATTCGCAGCTCCCCTGCGCACTGTAAGGACACTGTTGAGCATCAGCACGCCCTCATCCGCCCATTTGTACAGCTCACCATGGGGTGCAGGCGGTATTCCCAGGTCGCTCTGCAGCTCCTTATATATATTCTGAAGGGACGGCGGTATCTGACAGCCCTTCTGCACCGAGAAGCACAGACCATGAGCCTGTCCTGGCTCATGATACGGGTCCTGACCGATTATCACGGCTTTTGCCCCGCTGTAGGAAGTGTGCTTCATAGCATTGAATATATTATGCATATCGGGATATATCTCTCTGCTGAAATACTCCTTTTTAAGGAATTCTCTCAGCGCAAGATAATACGGGAGCTCAAACTCCCCTTCCATAACGGTATCCCAGTCATTGCCGAAATGTACCATGGTCTACTCCGTCAGTGATGCAAGCAGCTCTGTGATCCTCTTGAGCTCTTCATCGCTGGTGAATTCGAGAGTGATATTGCCTTTGCCGTTATTGCCCTTTATCTTCACATTCCTGCCGAGACGCTCCTTGAGTGAGAGCGCTGTCTCAACATAGTATCTGTTCTTTTCGGGCACCTTTATGCTCTTCTCTTTCGGGCCGGCATTGATATCACTTACAAGCTTTTCGGTCTGCCTTACATTGAGATGCTTTGAAAGCACAGCTTCAAGCACTTCTTCATAATCATCCTTATCCGTAAGCGAAAGCATGGCCTTTGCGTGACCTGTAGTTATCTCGCGTGTAGACAGCTTTTCAAGCACAAAGCCCGGCATACTCAGAAGTCTGAGCATGTTAGTGATATATGCTCTC
>CACZPE010000438.1 GCA_902782875.1 uncultured Ruminococcus sp.
ATAACTCCCGAAAATGAAATGAAATATGCCGAGACCGAACCCGAGGATGGTGTATTCACCTTTAACAAGGTCGACAAGATATTTGACACCGCCCGTGATATGGGCATAAAAGTCCGCGCCCACGCGCCTGTATGGCATAATCAGACAGGTGCATGGATGTACATGGACAAGGACAAGCCAGCCGCTCCCGAGCTTATATACGAGAGGATAGATGCCCATTCAAAAGCCCTCTGCGAAAGATACAACAAGGATGTATACGCATGGGATGTGGTGAATGAAGCGGTAATCGACGAGCAGGCAAAGGATCAGATCGGTGACAGCGATACATACAGATACAGCGAGTATTACAAGCTCTGCGGCTCAGGCTTCATAGAGGCGGCCTTCCGCTCTATGGCCAAGTATTCACCTGATGCCCAGCTTTTCTACAACGATTACAGCGAATGTGACCCCACAAAGCGCACACGTATCGTAAGGCTTATCCGTGAGCTTCAGGAAAAGGGCTGCCGTATAGACGGATTCGGTATGCAGCAGCATTATTTCGTAAGGCCCGACTATGATGAGCTCAAGCGCTCTATAGAAACATATGCCGCACTCGGTCTGAGACTGCATATAACAGAACTTGATGTAAACCTTATGGCTACTCTCAATCAGGGTGAACAGCGTCTCAAGCCGGGAGATCCGGGATTTGACGAGTATATCCGCGAGGCTATGTCCCCCACCCCCGAAAAACTCGCCGAGATAGAGAATATATACATAAGGCTCTTTGATATATACAGAAGCTATTCGGATGTCATCGACTGTGTCACAACATGGGGCGTTGCCGATGACTATACATGGCTCGATTTCTTCGGCATGAGAAAGGACAAGCCCAGGATAAAGCAGTATCCCCTTCTTTTCGATATAAACCACGCACCCAAGAAATGTGTTCAGACGATCATTGATGCCGCTTTATAATTCCCCACTTATACTATATAATAGGTCGTTTGCTGTATAAGGAGATATCTATGAACATAGAAACAGTAAAGACAGATGATCTCAGCTGCCGCTTCTTCCGCTTCGGAAACAGGCTTGGCCAGCCCTTTGTCATCATCCCCGGAATAGCACTTAAAAGCGTCATGGATTCAGCAGAGCTTATCGCAAGGCAATACGCACAGCTTTCTGAATTCTTTGACATATATCTCATCGACCGCCGTGAGGATATGCCCGCAGAGTACAGTGTATACGATATGGCAGATGATACCGCTAAGGTGATGTATTCTATCGGTATCAGAAACGCCGTCATATACGGCGTATCACAGGGCGGCATGATAGCACAGCTCATCGCTGCCGGTTATCCCGATCTGGCTGGCAGGCTCATCGTATGCTCGACCGCACCCTGTCTGCAGGATACCGCCGCGGATAAGCTCCGTATATGGGCAGACTGTGCTGAACAAAGGGATATCCCGGGACTTATAGCATCGTTTGCGGAAAATGTCTATTCGCAAGGATACTATGATAAATACCGCGATGCTTTTGCCGCATTCGGCAGTATGATCACCAATGAGGATCTTGAGCGTTTTCTTGTCATGGTAAAGGGAACGAAAGATTTTGATATCAGGGATAAGCTTGAAGGTATCCGCTGCCCCGTCCTTGTTATCGCAGGAGGAAAGGACAGGATATTCGGCACAGCACCGTCGGAGGAAATTGCCCGCATCACAGGCGGCAAGCTTCTGATATATGAAAATGATGCCCACAGTGTATATGATGAGAATCCGGATGTGACAGAACAGATCATGGCCTTCTGCAGATAGCTTTATCACGCCATAATACAGCACCGCCCGTAAGTATTTACAGGCGGTGCTTTTCATATTCTGCGGTCTACCACCACATAGCAGGCAGTATAACAGCATAAAGCCTTATCGCTTTCTGAGCATATTTCCAGCCTTTTTCTACATTTTTGCTGTTTTCCTTATCCCATTTTTCGATAAGCTCACATATGTATTCAAGTACATCCTTCTGGGTCTTGAGACCATCCGCTTCCTTTTCGATATCCTTTTTCATATCCGCAGGGAGAGGTCTTTCAAGATCGATGGTATCCCCGCCTATGTCAAGATACATTCTGATATGCTCATAAAGCCATACTACGGAGGTATAATCAAGCGACCATGTTTCTCTTTCGTCAAACCTGTATTTCTTGCGCTGCTTCATAAACAGCTTTATACGCTTGTCATCCTTGTCAAGTGTGTTCGGAACAGTGCTCGCCTCGCCCGGGTCGAGCTTTCTGAAAGACCTCAGCTTCTTATTGTATTTGTTCAGATATTTGTTTTCCTTCATATGAGCCACCCCCTTGATGACCTTCGGAAGATCCTGTCGTATGCTGTATGGGTCTTTTACGCCCACGTACCGTTTCTGAATACAGCGACTCTTG
>CACZPE010000439.1 GCA_902782875.1 uncultured Ruminococcus sp.
ACTGCCTCCACCGCGCACAGCACTGCAAGTGTGTAGTATGGATATCCGCTGTCACCGTTGGTCCTTGACGGCAGAAACAGTATAAACACCGATACTGCAAAGAGTATATTCACAGGGCTTCTGAGAAGCTTTGCGATCTTGCTTTGTGTCTTCTCCTCTTCCCCGCTTTTGCCGGTCACACGTACAAATGCAGGAACATTTATATCAGTCAAGAGTATCACACCTTTGCGTTCTTGTGGTATTCTGCAAGGCTCTTGTAGAATTCATTGTCCGGGTCCTCGGCAATAAGGCTGTCAAGAGCTTTTTCGTATATCTCGTTGTTTACTGAGAGCGTTATGTCAAAATCGGGTGTCTCGTCAAGATAGCCCAGCTCCTTCATTGCGTTGTAGAATGTAACTGTCTTTGCTTCATCGGGATCGGGATTGTTGATGGAATGGAAATATGTCTCCTCCTCGAGCAGATCGGTATCAAGGTCAAGATACTTCGCCGCATCGGCAGCCGAACCCTTGTGGTCCTTGTCAAGGAACTCCGAAGCCTTTATCATAGCCCTTGTATATGCTATATACTTGTCGGGATCGCTGTTCACCTTTGAACCGATCGCCACACTGCGGCAGCAGATCGGGTGATCGAAATAATCCACCTCATCGCAGTACTTTATCGCTACATTGCCCTCATTTATGGCCTTGAGCCTGAAGGGTGCATATACCGCAGCGCCTGCCACATCGCCGCTCTTGAGTGCATTGTATGCGCTGGTACCGCTGTCTGCGGAAACGACCTCCACATCAACTCCGGGAGTGAGCCCTGCTTCCTTGAGAGCCATCCTGAATTCGATATCGTATGTACTTCCCGCCTGAAGCACTATCTTTCTGCCCCTGAGGAGCTCCAGGCTGTAGTCTGCGGGATCAACGCCCTCTACTATCTCGGGGCGTACCACAAGGGCGTGTCCGTCGCTCATGACTCCGCCGATGGAAGCGAGATCATGCCCTTCACCTATGAATTTAACGAGATTTGATGCATTTATCGGAGCAACATCTATCTTGCCAGATTCAAGGGCAGCAAGCTCCGAGGTGTTGTTGTCAAACTGCTGCAGCGTTACGTCAAGGCCTTCTTCCGCAAAGAAACCCTCCTCGTAGCCGATGAAGAAAAGTATATGTCCCGTTGCGGGGAGATGGCCTATACCGAAGGGAGTAAGTGCTGCTGCCTGAACTTCTGCGGCAGGTTCGTTATTCTGTGATGCAGCCTCAGGTGATGCGGTCTGCTGTGAAGCCGCTGTCGATGAGCATCCTGCAGCAAGAAGAGATATAAGCGCTGCGGATATTATAGGTCTGTAAATATGTCTTTTCATGGTAATCCTCCTGAAATTGTCTTTCCGATACGTATTATATCATCTGTTATATGCTTTGTCCATTACCAAAAAACGGCGTGTTGTTATAGGCTCCGGTTATAGGCACTGCACAATACCGCAGCCATGCCCGATAGCAGGTCTGTTTACCGTCAGGTATGATGAAAACGGTGTGAAATGTATTGACAAACAGGAACATATATATTATATATTATATATATATTATACTGACTGCAAAGGCACAGGGGGTAATGTCATGAGAATAAAACAGCTTTTAGCCGTTCTTCTGCTGACGGCAGTATCAGCGGCACTTTTCACATCATGCGGGCCAAAGTATGCATCGGAAGATGAGATCATAGAGTATGCGAAGGCTTCTGCAGGCAAAGAGCCTGTAGAGCTTGTGGAACAGGTAGATGAGCACAGATACCGTTTCCGCTCAAAGGACAGGGAGCTGTATTTTGAAGCATGGACAACTCCGGATCAGATATACATAGACGGTTCTTCCTTCGGGTATACCGATAAGTACCATATAATCTGCGACTACATTGACTGCGTACACAGATACAACGACGAAAGGGTAGAAAATCTGCTTGAAAAATACGGTCTCGAGGAAGCAGGACGCTCTTATCCCTTTGAGTATTACGAAAGCTTCACATTTGTTATACCCAATTCCCAGGTCCCCGAGGATATCGCGCTGGTGAACGGCTTTCTAAACGATCTGCGCCTGATAGTCGAGGAGGAGCAGAAATACCACGACAGTCCGCTCGGGGCTTATTCGGGCTCATACAACTACACCGTGCTGTATCAGGTCGATAAGGAAGCTTTCCAGCGCACGATCGGAAACTATAATTATTCAAGCTATATAGTCCCGGGGCAGGAGATAGATATACTGAAGGACCTGAGGTATTCCGACCAGCTCCTTGCGAATGCGATACCGCCTGTACGCCACGGTATACTGATATATGTTGAATCAGATTTCTGGAAGGAATAGGAACGGATGCTCAAAGACTAAAACACGCAATAGTTGAGGTATATATGGAACACACATCCATAAAGAAAACTCATGCGGCATTTGATGTGCTTAAGGTGATACTTGCGCTGATGGTCATGGCGATACATAACGATCCTATTGACCCCGGAGGACGGTTCAGATATCCTGTATTGTCCCTGGCTGTACCGATGTTCTTCATTATAAGCTCACATCTTTTCTTCAGCAGGTATGATCAGGCTGAAAGCCGCGAAGACAGGAAAAGCCTTGTCATAAAGTTCGTAAAGCGGGGTCTGATACTTTATCTTGCCTGGTTTATCGTGCTTTTCCCCCTCACTGTGAAGATCAGGGGATACTTTGATAAAGACATACTTACCGGTACAGGCAGGATGCTCATGGACTTTCTGATAGGCACGACCTTCAGATCCTCCTGGTTTCTTATGGCAAACATAACGGGAGTACTCATCGTACTCCTGCTCGACCG
>CACZPE010000440.1 GCA_902782875.1 uncultured Ruminococcus sp.
CCACTACGGCGTGGAGATATATGACAATGAGTACGGCAATGTATCCGAAATAAACGGGGCATTCAACGATTATCAGCTTGACAGCGCCCTTGACGCGCTGTATCTGATATACTCGGTAAAAACGCTCTTCGGCATAGATGACCCGTCAAAGCTGGAACTCAGAAAATCAATGGTGGATCACACCACGGATCACTACACATTCGGTCAGGTATACCACGGCGTGCCCGTGGAGTCGGGATATATCATGGTGAGCCAGAGCAAGGTAAACAACTATACCAACATAAAGTCAAACTACTTCCCCGAATCAGCCCTTGCACATATAAACACCGTACCCACGATAAAGGAGGACGAGCTTCTTGATATCGCAAAAGCAGGGGCGGAGCGACCTCCCGAAAAGCTCTACGGTGTGGAGCTTCTCATCATGAAGGACTATGATACATACAGCGAGAACTACGATCCCACGCCGTATCTTGCGTATCACTTCACCACCGACCAGCAGCAGGGTATTATAGTAGATGCCCATACAGGCGAGATCAGGAGCCAGGGCAACACCTATATCATAGGCTGATATTGACAACAACATGTTGATATGGTAAAATATCATCTGTAAAATTAATCCGGAGATAACTTTAAGCAAATGAATGATCTTTCCACACAGAATAAGAAAAAACTTCGTCTGAGCTCTGCACAGATAGTGCCGATAAGCTTTCTCGGCGCAGTACTCATAGGCACGCTGCTGCTGATGCTCCCGTTTTCCACAGCGGCGGGAGAGACCACCGATCCGCTGACGGCACTGTTCACGGCCACAACATCGGTATGTGTTACAGGGCTGGTAGTAGTCGATACCTACGCCCACTGGTCCCTTTTCGGCAAGATAGTGATACTGCTGCTGATACAGCTGGGCGGTCTGGGAATAATCTCGGTCACCTCCGTGCTTATGCTGATGGCCCACAAGAAATTCTCGCTGAGCATGACAGTAATGCTGCACGACTCCTTCAATCTCGATTCGCTTTCGGGTCTGATGAGGTTTCTGGTGCGTGTATTCAGGGGAACCTTCATAGTTGAGGGCGCAGGCGCACTTATGTATATGCCGTCCTTTGTCTCACAGTTCGGAGCGAAGGGCATATGGTACGCGGTATTCACGTCCATATCCGCATTCTGCAACGCGGGTATAGATATAATCGGCCCTGACAGCCTGATAGGATACAACACCAACCTCCCTGTGATGTTCACGACTATGCTGATGATAGTCATGGGCGGTCTGGGGTATATAGTATGGTTCGATGTGATACACGGTGTGCGTCACGGACTGCGCAGGAAATATACTCCGATACAGATATACAAGCGTTTCAGCGAGCACACCAAGCTGGTACTCGTACTGACGGCCGTGCTGATTTTCGGCGGCGCTGTGGTGGTATTCGCGCTTGAATGCACAAATCCCGAAACTATCGGCGATATGTCCGCAGGCGGGATGATACTAAACTCCATATTCCAGTCGGTAACATTCAGAACGGCAGGATTTGCGGCTGTGCCCCAGCAGTGTCTTAGAGAAAGCACCTGCGCATTCGGCGATCTGCTGATGTTCATAGGCGGCTCCCCTGTCGGCACGGCGGGCGGCATAAAGACCGTGACATTCTTTGCGGTGCTTCTCAATGCGGTATCCTATATCCGCGACAGAAACGAGACTGTAGTATTCGGCAGACGCTTCTCCGCCGATGTTACCCGAAAGGCTGCCGCTATCGTTACGGTGAGCTTCATGGTATCGCTGTTCATGACGGTACTTCTGATGACGACCGACGGTGTATCGCTCACGGACGGGCTTTTTGAAACGCTTAGCGCCACCTGCACGGTAGGTCTCACCAGAGGCCTCACATCATCGCTTTCAACAGGCGGCAGGATAGTGATAATAATATCCATGTATCTTGGCAGGATAGGTCCTATCTCAATGGCACTCTTCTTCTCGGGGAAGGGCTCTGACAAGAATAAGGTAAGCTTTGCACAGGGAAGATTTATAGTAGGATAAGGGGATAACATATGAAATCAGTAGTAGTATTCGGTCTGGGTCAGTTCGGAAAGAGCCTTGCGCTCAGTCTGAGCAAGGCCGGCGCAGACGTTATGGCGGTAGACAGGGACGAGGAGCTTGTGGCATCCATCGCGCCCGATGTGACATATGCGGCTGTGGCCGATCTGTCAAACGCAGAGGCTATATCGGGACTCGGTATATCCAATATGGATATAGCTGTAGTGGCACTCGCGTCGGACCTGGCGGCGAGCATACTCTGCGTAGTTATATCAAAGGAAATGGGCATACCCCATGTCATAGCAAAGGCATCGGGTGAGCGTATGGGCATAATACTCAAAAAGACCGGCGCTGACAGGATAATATACCCGGAAGCCGAAATGGGAGAGCGCACCGCACGCGTGCTTATGTCAAATGATTTTCTGGAGTATTTCGATATCGACGACAATCTCTGCATAGTCGAGATGAAGCCGAAGAAGGAATGGATAGGCAAGAGCCTCAAGCAGCTCAATCTGCGTGAGAAATACCAGATAAACGTTGCGGCGGTGAAATCCCACAACGAGCTGCGTTCATCCATAGACCCGAACAAGCCGCTGAAGGAAAACTCCGATCTGCTGATAATCACAGAGAGAGACAATCTCAAGAACCTCAACAAAACGCCGAAGAAGAACTGATATCATACCGATACACAGTGTGACGGGAGCAAGGCCATGCTTTTCATACAGATGATAACGAAGAAATACGACAAGAGCAGCCGCTCGGGCGAAAGCATGCGAAAGATAAATGAAGTGCGCTTTAAACGTCTGCCCGACTGCGATATCTCCCTTGAGGGATGTGAGTATTTCTTCCATGACAGTTGCAGGGAAAGGGCTTTCCCGTATACGGAGCATTTCAGCGTATCCGAGAGAGTGTATATCGACAAGGAGAATGACAGCTACATAGTATCCTACGCTCCCTATACCACACGCACCGCTCACCGGCACTTCAAGCCCGTCATGACTCTTGCTGACGGCGAATACGGCAGGATAGTATACAACGAGAGAGCCGTCACCTATGACACCGAGTGGTATTATGTCAGGACGACGATAAATCTGTACAATACGGACTCATCAAAGCTGCGGGAGAATATATTTTTCCGCAAGCAAGCAGATCATCTGTTTGAGGATATGGCCTATCTGCGCTACTGCGGAGACTATCACAAGGCTTAGGCACTCACGGATAATACGGGTAACAGACATGTCTGACTTTAAGAAAAAAATACAGGATATCATCGCACAAAGACAACTCACAAGCTGTATGAACGACACAAAATGGAACGAGCTCCGCACTGCGATGACGGAGGAAATGCCGTTCCCGCCGCCGTATTCGGTGAAGTTTCTTGACTGTGACGCACCCGTGCCGCCGGATACTCATCACACAGGCGACTGGCACTATGTCTATGCCATAGACGGAGAGGCCTTCAACGGGGCATATGCGGTGGAATGGATAAAGATAGTACCGAAGCTCATAAAGCCAAAGGGCAGGCTGATACCGCCGGATATCACGGATGCATCAGCAGAGCTTACAGATATACTGGAAAAATACTCCATACCCTATGAGGAAAAGGACGGGGAATACATAATATACGGCTATAAAGCATGAGATAAGGGGGCAGGATAATGTACAGGAAGGTAAAGAAACAGATATTCATAAAAACTGCGATCATGGTCGCAATACTACTCGGTATGGCGCTGATGGCCTTTGTTTTCGGCGCTGCAAAAATAAGAGCAACTAGTGTCGGCATGAAGGGCGTTTACCTCACGATAGTTATGATAGCTGTATTCGCAGTGATCGCGATATATACAGTACTGTCGCATTATCTGGGGCTGAAAAGCATGCTCTCCTCTCTCGGGAATCCATCGGACGATGAGATGGAGCTGATGCTCGAACAGGCCGAGCCTGCCGATGAACGCGATGTTCCCCTTATCTACCTGACGGAGGACCACATACTGAATTTTGAATCGCTGAAGGCCTACGAGTTCGGCAGTATCCGCTCTGTGAAGCAGTCGCATCATTCCTCGGGTTCAGATACCTCCTCCGATTATTATGATGTGGTGATAAAGCTTGACGGAAAGCCCCGAAAGGATATCATATCCTTCTCTTTCAGATCTCAGCGCGACCATGTATACAACAAGATAAAAGAAGCCTGCGAAATGCGCGGGATACATATATAGATAAGGCCGATGTTGCGTAAAACGTGACATCGGCTTTTTAAGTAATATGTTTTATGTCAAACGGCACGACAAACAGGTCTGCCCTCTGTCATTATCTTTGTATATGCCTTCTGAGGTTGAGCTCAACCGAAACAGTCCCCTGTTCTTCCGGCGGGATGACCCAGGTGATCTCTGTATAACCGTTATTTACCCAGAAATTAAGCCCACTGTAGTTATTAGCAGAAACAAGGAGCTCTGATATATTATAATCCCCGTAGATCTCATCCAGTGCGCAGATCGCCTTTGTACCGCACTTCTGCCGTCTGGAGCCTTCAGCCACGTAGAATCCGAGAATATAGTACAGTTCCCTTTCTGTATCTTCAACTATCCATGCGTAGCCAACAGCTTCACCCTTGTATATGAATGCAAAGCATTTCCCGGGAAAGTTCTTCGGCAATTCGGGTACTGTCTCATATATATCATCAAACGCTGACAGCGCCGGTCTGCCCTCGGCCTCCATCAGATGAGCTGACGACTCACGGCAGATCCTTTCAAGAGTATCTCTGTATTTTTCTATATCACTTGTAAGATAAAAATCACTCATAGTTCTTCCTTTAAACATAACGCAAACGATAAACAG
>CACZPE010000441.1 GCA_902782875.1 uncultured Ruminococcus sp.
AATATACGCAGAAGAAGCCGAAAACACTTCTTCTGCATTTGTAACATTTTTATGAATTGTACAATTCAGGAGAAATCGCCAAAAATAATATCACCGGTAATACACTTGATCTTTCCGTTGGACAGTTCGGTAAGCTCTGAAAGAAAACTGTCAACTTCTTCCTTTCTGCACAAAAGACGCATATCCACGCTGTCAGCAAAATCAGATGCCAGGACTTTTATCCCGTAGGATGGAAGCATATTGGTTATACTGCCGTAAAGTGAATAATCACATGAAAAGGATATTTCCCTGCACTCGCGCATATCTTTTATAACCGCTTCACCTACAGCCTGCTTTGCTGCCTGGGTATACGCTCTCGCAAGGCCGCCTGTACCGAGAAGTATACCACCGAAATAGCGTGTCACTACACAGCACACATCCGTAAGCCCTTCCTTGCGGAGAACTTCCAGCACAGGCACTCCTGCAGTTCCCTGGGGTTCTGAATCATCACTGTAGCGTGAAGCATTTCCTTCACGCAATATATATGCATATACATTATGCTTTGCCTTGCGGTTCTCAGCGCGTATTCTGTCAATGAATGCCGCGGCTTCTTCTTCGGTTTCAGCATGTATGAGATGACCTATAAATTCAGATCTCTTTTCTGTAAATGACGATTCGCTCTCGCCGCTGATGGTTTTATAATCCATAATTGTATTCCTTTGTATGTTTTCTTGTTATACAGTATAGCATATTACAGTATAGAATTCAAGATATATAATAAAATATGACAGATACAGAACGTTAAAAGCGTGAATTTCCGCACCTTTATCGTAAACGATAATCTGTATAGAATACTCTTTTGTTAAAAACGGTTTTTATTCAATTTGATACTTGACACACTCAATTAAATTGTGTACAATTATATATTGTAATACTGATTATCTCACTATACTTTAACAGGAGTGATAAATATGGATAAAATGCTCTGCGTTTTATTTCCCGGTATTGGATACCACTGCGACAAACCGCTTCTTTATTACACCGATAAACTTGCCGTATCTCTCGGATATGAAACGATAAAGCTTAAATATTCGGGATTTGATTCCGCGGAAGATGCCGTACTTCATGCTGTTGATCTGAGTACCGAGCAGCTTAAAGGTATTGATTTTGCTTCATACTCCCGAATAGTATTTGTCGGAAAAAGCATAGGAACAGTTGCCTGCCTTGCCTGCCGTGAAAAACTCGGCATAGATGCCAAAGCAGTACTTCTTACACCTCTTGTGCAGACTTTCGACTATCCCGCACATGGATGTATCGCTTTTCACGGCACATCAGATCCATATGCTGCAACGGCTGATATCGAAAGTCTTTGCAGTGAAAACGACGTAGGGCTTTTCAGATATGAAAATGCCAACCATTCTCTTGAAACAGGATCAATCACAGATGATCTGAATATACTTTCTGATGTTATCGTAAAGCTAAAAGCTTCACAGATTTTCTGAACAAAAGATACTAAGCTCTGAACAATAACAGGAGGAATAATATGCCTGAAAAATATGATCAGCTGAAGCTTAAAAATCAGCTGTGTTTTCCGCTGTATGCCTGTGCAAAGGAAGTTGTGCGTCTGTATAAGCCCTTTCTCGACAGAATAGACCTGACATATACCCAGTATATCACCATGATGCTGATGTGGGAACACAGAGAAATGAAGCTAAAAGATCTCGGAAAACACCTTTATCTTGATTCCGGTACGCTCACTCCGCTTCTTAAAAAGCTGGAAGAAAAGGGATTTGTCACAAGGCATCGTTCTCAGACAGATGAACGTGATATGATAATCACAGTCACCGACAAAGGCATGGCACTGCGCGATGAAGCTGCAGATGTACCTGAAGAAATGAGTGCCTGTATGACTATTACCCCTGAAGAAGCCCGTACTCTCTATTCGCTGCTTTACAAAATGCTTACGAATATACAGAAATGAGGATACTATGCTTGAACTGAAAAACATTGTAAAAAAATACGGCAGCGGAGAGAATGAAGTTACTGCTCTCGGAGGAGTCAGTGTATCCTTCAGGCAGTCTGAATTCGTCGCAATACTTGGACATTCCGGGTGCGGAAAGACAACCCTTCTCAATATTATCGGCGGACTTGATCATTACACATCGGGTGATCTTATCATAAACGGCCGTTCCACCACCGAATACAAGGACAAGGACTGGGATGCTTACCGAAATCATTCAATAGGATTCATTTTTCAGTCGTATAACCTTATTCCTCACCAGAATGTGCTTTCCAATGTTGAACTGGCTCTGACGGTATCGGGAGTATCAAAATCAGAACGCAGGCGCAGGGCAAAAGAAGCGCTAAAAAAAGTCGGTCTTGAAGACCAGCTTCACAAAAAGCCAAGCCAGATGTCAGGCGGTCAGATGCAGAGAGTAGCCATAGCAAGAGCCCTTGTCAATGATCCCGATATACTTCTTGCTGATGAACCCACAGGAGCGCTTGATACCGAAAACAGCATACAGGTAATGGATATACTCAAGGAAATAGCAAGGGATAAGCTTGTTGTAATGGTAACACACAATCCCGAGCTTGCCGAGCAGTATGCCACAAGGATAATAAGGATAAAGGACGGCTTGCTTACAAGCGATTCAGATGCATATACCGAATCGGATAAAGAAGAGCTGCCCAATACAAAAAAACACGTCTCAATGTCCTTTTTCACTGCAATATCTCTTTCGCTCAATAACCTGATGACAAAAAAGGGAAGGACATTTCTTACCGCATTTGCAGGCTCTATTGGTATAATCGGCATTGCACTGATACTCTCTCTTTCCACTGGCGTAAACGACTATATAAACGGCATACAGGAAGAGACTCTTTCCTCCTATCCTCTGAGCATAATGCGCGAGACTACAGATACATCGGCGATACTCGGCAATCTTATGGCTTCGGACAAAAGGAATGAGCACGCTGAGCAGGCTGCGATGTTCTCGAACACCGTA
>CACZPE010000442.1 GCA_902782875.1 uncultured Ruminococcus sp.
CAATGTTGCAGCATCATAATCTGCCAACACTGTGGGGATATTAAGGTAATCAAATGCAGGAGGCTCACCGCTCATGATTTTAGCGCTAAGTCCTGTGCCCATGGGCTCGGAAGCTCCTCCGATATTTCCGTTGCGGTCTACTTTTTCTCCAAGAGTGTTATAAAGCTGTATCTCAGATGCACCGCCGAAGGATGCTACACCTGTAAATGCCTTGGAATCAGCGTCCTCTTCAGGGATAACATATGCTACTCTTACTACCGAACCGTTGGTAAGCACAGATGAACTGTCGGTCCTGACCTTAACAGCACATTTTTTTGCACCAAGTCCGTTTACTATCAGGGCACCCCTGTTAAGATATATCTCATCTTCTCCCCTGCCGTCGAATTCATCACTTACAAATACCTGTGAGGATGGAGATATAAGTACAAAATTCTCATCAGCACCGTCCTTTGCTGAATATGCAAGGGTACATGCGCCATCATTGACAGTGATTATATCGCTCTGAGCAAG
The DNA here is from genome assembly GCA_902782875.1 of uncultured Ruminococcus sp. The sequence continues at coordinate 511 of CACZPE010000442.1, forward strand.
AACACGTCCTGTTTCAAGATTTTCGGATTTGCCGGTATTATCTGTTATTGTAACATTTCCGTTCACATCACTGACGATCAGACGCTGCTGTGTATGCCCTGATGTGACCGCAACTACCGTGATTATGACCACTATAAGAGCAGCAATGCCCATAATGATCGCTGATTTAAAATTACTCATACATTGTCCTTTCACAGTCTGTATAACAGACTGATCTGCTGTATTTCAAATCAAACCTTATTATATCATATTCAGTCCGAAAATTCAAGTAGAAATTTACAAACAGTATATTTATTCACTGTTATTTAACATTATCGCCTTTCATATATTTAAAATACAAAGTATCAGTAAAGGGTTCATACCAATAATCGCTGATATCCTTTCTGGCACTGACGTATACACAGTCATATGTCAGCGGAACTATATCACCCGAATTTATAAGGGATTTTTCAAGATCATGAGCATACTGTGCTTTAGTGGAAGGATCTCCTATTGAAGACATATAAAACAGCTTGTCGCCCTGAAGATGTGCTGTTTTATAAAGTTCCTTAAACATATCCTCCGTGGTATTGAGAGAAGGCTTGACAGTATATACACACAGCTCGTGTTCGCCCTCATTATATTTCTCCATAAACTCATTGTAAGAACAATAGTATGGTTCGCTATAATAGTCTGAAGTACGCAGTACATCTGTCAGTGCATATATCGTATCATATGCCGTATAATCATTGCATATCAGTATGGTATGATATTTCTTCTCGTCAAAGCCGTAATGCCTGTTTTCAGCACCCGCCGCTTTATCTGAGAACATATTGCTGATACTCTGATTCATAACCGTGACTGAAGGCGGTATCAGACCGTATGCTTTAATATGATCCTCACTCTCACAAGGCAGATCGGCATACGAAAGAGACATGAGTGTATCTCTTGCATCTCCCGGCATATCATCTGAGCAAAGCAGTACTGTGGTCATGCAGTAATACGGCTCAGATAAGGTGTGTCCTTTTTCAAGGTCTGCACAGTGTGACAGAGTATGTACATCAGTAACATCTTCAGGCTCGATCAGAAATTTTACTTCATCAGGATATGTTATATAATCTTCAATGGAGTTTTTATTGATCCTGGTAAGTGTTACGTGATTGTCATTCCAGTACGGATCATAGTTCCAGTCTGAAACATAGAATGCACCGCATGAATAAGTATCCTCAGTTGACAGTCCGTACCGCCCGGCGGTAGAAAGAAACAGTTCTTCATTGCAGGGAGACGCCGCAGGATATGCAAGCTTCTTCAGAAAATCACAGTTAGGCTCTTTCAGCCTGATGCACAGCGTCCTGTCGTCTTTCGCGTTTATTTCTTCTATCTCCTCATACATTGCCTTGTGAGGGGAACCTGTCTTCTCATCATTTATCCGCCTGAAAGCAAATACATAATCCTTTGCGGTAAGGGGAACAGTGTCTTTTGAAGCCATCCCTTTCCATACCAGTCCTTCACGGAGTATAAACGTATAAGTAAGACCGTCATCGCTGACGGTATAGCTTTCTGCTGCTCCACAGGCTATCATTCCGCTGTTATCGATATCTACCAGAGTAGCATAGATGTTCCTGATAACATTAAAGGATGCATTATCTGAAGCCATCTGAGGATCGAGATTCGCAGGATTCTGAGACAACGTTGCAGTATACTCTCCGCCGGTCTTTATCTTATCACCGGAACAGGATGCTAAAAGTACAGCTGCAAATAAGACAGAGAGACATCCTATATGTCGCATAATACTATTTTTCCTTCTTCACGGGTCTTTCTGACATCGATGATACGCTGATTGGCGCTGCCCCTGAATTTCAGCGTCAGATCCTTCTGTGCCAGAATAAACTTTCCGTCTATCAGTATATCGGTAATACCAAGAAGTTCAGAGAAGCCGTTATGATCATTTGCCTGATCCGTGAGCTCTTCATAGGTATAACCTGTATATGTTATTATATTCAATCCTTTTTCTTTTATGAGCTTTCCGAGACGTGCAAGCTTTTTTGCCTGACAGAAGGGCTCTCCCCCGCTGAATGTCACACCGTCGAGAAGCGGATTTGAGCATACCCTGGCCATGATCGCATCGATACTCATATCCATACCGCCGTGAAAATCCCAGGTCTGAGGATTATGACATCCCTCACATGCATGCGGACAGCCTTGTACAAATATCGTCATTCTTATACCGGGGCCGTCTACTATTGAATCATTCTCTATGCCTGCTATACGCAGTATGTTTTCGGATACAGACATAAGAACACCGCCTTTTATGAAAATACGGCAACACTTGATGTGTTGCCGGAATTATTATGAACAACTGGTCATTCTCTTTATTCTTTCGTGGACATAACCGTGTTCTTCTTCACGTCTGCCGCATCTCGGGCAGACATCGTTTATTATTCCCGAATATCCGCATACAGGGTCTCTGTCTATAGGATGGTTGATTGATCCGTAACCTATGCCGGATTCCTTCATGCAGCGAACTATCTTTTCAAAAGCATCGATATTGTTCATAGGGTCGCCGTCAAGCTCGACATAACTGATATGTCCGCCGTTGGTAAGTGCGTGATAAGGCGCTTCTATCTTTATCTTGTCATATGCGCTGATAGGATAGTAAACAGGCAC
>CACZPE010000443.1 GCA_902782875.1 uncultured Ruminococcus sp.
ATAAAGAATATCCTGTATACGGCGTGCAGTTCCATCCCGAGTCGGTGCTTGCCGAAATGGGTGCGAACATAATCGCCAACTTCCTTAAGGTATGCGGCATAGACTGCGCAGCAGCTGCTCCCGTGATACCTATGGAAAAGAGGACCTCACTTCAGAAATATATCAAAAAAGCTGTTGACGGTCAGCACCTTACATGCGAGGAAGCAAGACAGGCTGTTGATATCATAATGAGCGACCTTGCGACCCCCGCACAGACATCCACTCTTCTTACAGCAATGAGAATGAATGTGGAGAACGCTGATGAGATCACCGGATGCGCACTTGGCATGAGAGGAAAGATGACACCTGTTCCTCACGAAAAGGAAGTACTTGAAATAGTCGGCACAGGAGGAGATCTTTCCAACAGCTTCAATATATCTACCACAAGTGCATTCGTTATATCCGCCAAGGGTCAGGCAGTCGCAAAGCACGGCAACAGAAGTGTATCTTCAAAGAGCGGTGCGGCTGATGTGCTCGAGGCTCTCGGCGTTAAGATAGCATCTACTCCAGAGAAATCATCAAGGTGTATAGACGAGGTAGGACTTGCATTCCTGTTTGCCCAGAGCTATCACAAGGCCATGAGATATGTCGGCCCTGTACGCTCACAGATCGGTATAAGAACTGCATTCAACATACTTGGTCCTCTTACCAATCCTGCAAATGCTGAGTATAATCTTATAGGCGTATACGAGGACAGACTTCTTGATATAGTAGCAGATGTACTGATAAATCTCGGCGTAAAGCACTCTATGGTAGTACACGGCGATGACGGGCTCGATGAATTCTCTATATCCTCCACTACTACCATATGTGAGATAAAGGACGGACAGAAGATATGCTACAAGCTGTCCCCCGAGGATGTAGGCCTTAAAACAGCGACTAAGGAAGATATCGTAGGCGGAAATGCAGAAGACAACGCAAAGATCACGCTCGGTATACTCAAAGGCGAGATAACTGATGCCAAGAGAGATATCGTTCTCCTTAATTCAGGCGCAGCACTTTATATCTCCGGCAAGGCAGAAAGCATAGCAGATGGTGTAAAGCTCGCTCAGACTGCAATAGACGACGGTTCTGCCCTCAGACAGCTCGAAAAGCTCGTTGAATTCACTAACAGGGACTGATAAGATGATACTCGATGATATAGTAAAACAGCGCCGCATACAGTTACGGCATGAGATGAAAAGATGCACTCTTAACGAAATGAAAAAGCGTGCAGTAGACCAGCTTCTCGACCGTACTCCCCTTTCACTTGCACAGGCACTGAAAAAAGACAGACTCAGCTGTATATGCGAAGTAAAGAAAGCATCCCCTTCAAAGGGGCTGATAAGAGAGGACTTTCATCCTGCAGAGCTTGCGGCAGAATATGAAGCAGCAGGTGCAGATGCGATATCCTGTCTTACCGAGGAACACTATTTTATGGGCTCTTCGGAGTATCTGAAAGAGGTCCGTAAAACTGTGAATATCCCTGTACTTCGCAAGGATTTCATAATCGATGAGTATCAGATATATGAGGCAGCCGCTCTCGGCGCTGATGCGGTACTTCTTATAGCAGCAGTACTCGATCTTCCGGATTTTAACAGGCTGTATGATCTGTCTGTAAGTCTTGGACTGAGCGTACTCGGAGAGATGCACACCATCGAGGAGATGCAGGAGTATGCCCTTTACCGCGAAAACATGGTCATAGGCGTAAACAACCGCAACCTGAAAACATTTGAAGTGGATCTTGAAACTGCTGCAAAGCTCCGTCCATATGCTCCCGACGATGCGGTGTTCGTATCCGAGAGCGGTATAATAACAAATGACGATATGAAGTTTGTACACAGTCACGGTGCAGATGCTGTGCTCATAGGCGAAACGCTCATGCGTTCCGATAATATCACCGAAAAGCTTCATTCACTCCGTGAGGGCGTATGATGAAAAAGTGCAGTACCCTGGATGAAGTCAGGGCAGAGATCGACCGTATCGATACAGAGATAGTAAAGCTTATCGCAGAGCGCGGTGAGTATGTATATCAGGCAGCGGGATTCAAAAAATCATCAGATGAGGTAAAGGCATCTTCCCGCGTTGAAGAAGTGATATCCCGGGTGCGGAACAGAGCTCTTTCCCTGGGAGCTGACGCTGATGTCACGGAAGCAGTCTACAGGGCTATGATAAACGGCTTTATAGCATCAGAGATGAACGTATACAACAGAAAGCAGGTAAACAATGGATAAGATCGGAAGATTCGGCGAGTTCGGCGGGCAGTATGTTCCCGAAACTGTTATGA
>CACZPE010000444.1 GCA_902782875.1 uncultured Ruminococcus sp.
CTCTGCATCATCGTCAAAATAGCAGGGTCTGATGAAAGTAAGCTCAGAGCCGAACTTGTCCTGGGAGTAGTTGCAGTAGCGTGTGCTCTCCTGCGAATAGCTGGCTATCCTGTGGCGGACGATCTCGTGTGTGACTCCTCTGTCGCATATCACCCTGACGGTGATCTTCTCATGCTCAAGCACGCTCTCGTGACCGCTCTTGAGTATCATAGAGATAAACTTTGCGGCGCTGTCGGCGGTGATCCTGTCCTCGCTCTTGTAGCAGACTCTGCCGCAGAGCTCTATATTCTTCAGCATCGCCTGTCCGTCGGGCTCACCTATTATTTCATATGAGGGTCTGATTATCTTCATCCTTTGTCTCCTTTTCTTTCACCATAAGTATCGGATATCCCTGCTCATAGGGCTTTACAATCTGCGGATGCATCTCCGCTTCGCGGAATATCTTCTCCGCAAGGCCGTCCTCAAGCTCCTTCACGAGCGTATCCAGCGGCTTTTTATACATCACGGGACATATCGAGGCAATGGATATCACCAGCGCCCCTCCGAGCCGCATGATGCGGTAGGGCCACACCTTGCAGTCAAAGGGCTTGTTCTCCCCGAGGATACAGCCTCTCTCCCTGTCAAGGGCAGGGCAGAAGTAAAGCTCCTCTTCCTCGTCCCATGTATTTTCCATATTGAATATATACGCTCCCGAATCGCCCTTTGATACAAAGTGCATACCGGGATGTGCTGTCTCTATACGGACTTTCAGCTCCGCAGAGATAACGGGGGTCTCCCATACATCATATTTGTCAAAAATACAGCACAGTCTGCACTGTGCGCATTCCGACGGTGTTATATTCTTCAGCATTATTTCATAAACACTCCGACAGCGGTGATATTATCCTTGCTGCCGTGATCCACGGCAGATTCTATCAGGCACTGCAGCCTCTTTGACAGACGCATCGGCCACGAGAGTATCTCCTCTATCTCGCCTGCGGGCACATAATCGGAAAGCCCGTCAGAGCATATCAGAACAACATCGCCGAAGCGCAGACCGCCCTCTATGGCGGTCACGACAGGTGTGGGATCATCATCGGCATTGCCTATCACCGGGAATATGATATTCCTGCCGCTGTGGGTATTCTTCTCGCGCATCGAGAGCTTCCCCTGCTCATACAGCATCTGCACGAGGGACTGATCGGTAGACATCTGTCTGAGTCTTCCCTCGCGGTAGAGATACAGCCTTGAATCCCCTGCATTGAGCACATATGCGGTCTTGTCGTCTATAACACACAGCGCACAGAGAGTAGACTGCATATTCTTATGATCAGTCTTCAGTCCTGTTTCCCTGACCTTCTGATGTATCTTCATCACTTTGCCGGCAAAATCGGTCCTTTTAGTCGGCTTTACGGCTGACAGCAGCTCAAGAGTCATCTTTGACGCTATCTCGCCTGCATCCTCGCCGCCCACGCCGTCTGCAACAGCAGCTATGAACGGAGCCTTCAGGTCACATTCCGTCTGCGCGTGATCCATAACGATACCGCCCACAAGATATGCATCTTCATTTATCTCGCAGACTGCTCCCTTATCTGTCAAACCACAGCAGTAGTACACTTAAACACTTCCAATTCACTGACTGATGAGCGGGGCAAAACGAGCCTTTACTCCGCTCTCTCTTATGATGCCCTCCAGCTTGTCTTCGCTGTCAAGGTGCATCAGATACACGCTCACGCCTTTCTGCTCCACCTCTCTTATAAACGGTATGATATCGTCTATAAACAGGTGTACAGGGCTGTTGCGCGTGCATACCTCGATATAGAGCTCCGTCCCCTCCGTGAGGTACGGAACATACGGCGAGGTTATACAGGTATCACCGGTATATACGGTATGAACACCGTCTATACTCAGCTCATACCCGAAGCACCGCCCCTCGAGGGCAGGGGTGTGTGATGTGGGTATAACACTGAGAAGCCAGTCTTCCTCCGCCTTGTCCGCCGTTATCAGCTCATACCCCGACGGATCACAGCCGTCAAGACGGTCTATCAGATACAGAAGGTCTGCCTTTACCTCCTCTGACGGTGCTATCACCAGCACAGGTATATGAAACAGATAGAACGCATAGTGTATCAGCAGCGGCAGACCGCCGGTATGATCACTGTGAGTATGGGTTATCGCCACTTTTATGTGCTTAACTCCGTCGGTAAGCGCACCTTTCTTTATGATATTGAACGCAGACAGCGGGCAGTCTATCAGTACAAGGTCATCACCGTTCCTGAAGTATGCGCTGTTGTGTATATCCTCGAATGCCGAGCCTCTGCCGAAAAAACGTAGCATGATATGCCTCCGATCAAAGATCGTTCAACGATGAAAGCGTGCCGTAAGGATCCTTGTCCGAACCCGCTGTGCCATAGGGATCCTTTTCTCTTGCCGCAGCCAGAGTGCCGTAGGGATCATTGTCCGCCGCATCGGGCTTTTTCACGGTCTGTGCAGGCGCGATGCCAAAGGGATCATATCTCACAGTCGGCTCTTCGTCTATGGCGGAGAGCATGCCGCTCAGATCATCGGGAGCTTCACCCTCGGGATGGTATACCCTTCTCGGGCGCACAGGCTCCGGAGGAGGCTCGGGAGCGCTCGCGGGAGCATTCACGGGCTGGCCGTACTGAGGAGGATTTGCAGGCTGGCCGTATGACGGCGCCTGTACATACTCAGGTCTTTCAAAGCCGTAATTCGTTCTCGGAGGCGCAGACGGCTGCGGTGCAGCCGCGGGCTGACTGTACTGCGGTGCATTCACGGACTGGCCGTAGGGTGCGGGCTGACCGTAGGGTGCGGGCTGACCATACTGAGGTGCATTCACAGGCCGTCCGTAAGAAGCGGGCTGTCCGTATGCAGGGCGGCCGTACTGCGGCGCATTCACGGGCTGGCCGTATGCAGTCTGAGCATACTGCGGTGCATTTGAAGTCTGACCGTACTGAGGCGCGTTCATCGGCTGACCGTACTGGGGTGCGGGCTGTGCCATTACAGGCTGCTGATAGGGCGACGGTATCGCCGCCTTTATCGGCTCTGTCACAGGTGATACCACAGATGCGATGCTGTTGGGAGCCCTGTCCTCGGGGAAATCAAGCCCCGTGCCGAGTATGGGCGTATCCATTTCGGCAAGCTTGTTTATCTTTATAAGTGCGAGTATGAATATGATCACAAGGAATACCAGGAATACGAATATCATTCCCTCGGGTGCATACTCAAACAGGCAGAAGTCATAGATACCGTGGAGTATCACTGGTACTACAAAGGCAAGGAGCATATTCTTTATCTCTGCGCCCTTCTTGCCGCGTCCCCAGGCCTGTCTTGCCATACCGTAATAGTATCCCATGAACACGCCGAATATCGCGTGTCCGGGCACGGCAGTGAACGCTCTCATGAACGCTGTGCCGAGACCGCCTATGAGAACATACATGATATTCTCTATCGCCGCAAAGCCGAGAGATGATGCTACTGCATATACTACAGCATCATAGGTGTAGTTGAAATCCTTGGATTTCCAGGTCTTGAGCCTGAGAGCCACAAGCTTTCCGAGTTCCTCGGAAAATGCGACTACCAAGAAGAAATTCAGGAATCCGTAGGTCATGGATGTTTCGTCTATCTCAAGCACTTTTAAGAGAATCGCATCACCCAATAACTCAAGTATTATCGCGCTTATTACCGATATACCGCCGGCACCGGCTATTCCTGCTATCACCTTTGTCGGTTCCTTTTCAACCTTGTCCTTTTTCCATATATACCACATAAGGACAAGTGCAGGTATAAGTGCTGCTATAACAAGGATGTTCATATTGCCTCCGTTTATTGAATTTGAATTATTGATACATTATTATCTTTACTATACCGGGTTGAGTCTCCGCATCACCGAGATTATATATATTTCCTTCGGCATCCAGATAATCATAACTTTCCCATGAGCCGCCACCAGCACCGATCTCCGCCACAGATCTCCATACGGGAACTGACGTAAAGTCCTCTCCTTCCACGAGTCTTACCATATAGTTAACACCCTTGTAGTGGATCATGCCGAGTACTCTTGTAATTCCATCGTCACCTTCTCCTGTCTCCATAGGGTCTACCATATCAAGGTATGTATAATATACTCCCAGATAGATATTATCGGACTCTGTTGCGGATATGGAGGTTTCTCCGGTAACATCGACTGTTAACATCGTCGGATCCAGCTCGCTCATATTCCTGAATGAACCGTCGGGATACAGGTTTTCCGAAGTGAGGCCTTCAACCTTGATCCATGCGAAGGTATATCCATCGATTGAGCTGGTGTACGGATTCTCGGGCAGAGGAGCATCGTCGCCCACAAATCCGTAGTTTGAGAAGTCCTCACATACCACCTGTCTTGTGGCCGAGCCTTCGCTGTAATATGCGAATACGCCGTAGCCTCTTTCATAGACAGGATATATGTCGGTATCGTCGCTTATCTCTTCATACTCGGTATCCCAGCCTTTGAAGAGCATCACATGACCGGTGTCCTCATCCTTGTAAGCTCTTTCGATGCCCTCGGGCGGTTCGGCAGGGCTGCCCTCCTCTACCTCCTGGGCAGGAAGAGCATTGCCGTCCTTGTCATGGAAAACGACATTGTATACCGTCGGTCCGGGAGGATCGGTCTCTTCGGTTTCCTCAGTCTCGGTATCCTCGGGGTCTGTCTCCTCAGGGTCGGTCTCTTCAGTATCTGTGGGCTTTTCCTTGGTTGTATCGCTGGTATCTGATGTATCCGACGCCGAGGTCTCGGTATCAGAGGTCGTCTCGGTAGGATCTGTGCCTGTCGGGTCCGTCTCGGGCACCTGTGTACCCGACGGCTCGGTCTCAGGCGGTTCTGTCTCACCGCCGCCGTCTGTATTCTTGGGCTCGCCGCCCGTGCCCGTCTGCGAGGATTTCACCGTGGTCTTCTTTGTTGTAGTGGTGGTTTCTTCCTCTGTGGTGGTGGTTTCACCCTCAGTAGTCGTCTCATCGGTATCGCCGTCGGATACGGTGGTACTGTCGGGGTCGGGCTCCGTCACGGACGGTATGGTAACAGTGGTCTCTTCCGTGCTCTCCGTAGTTTCGGGTACGGTAGTCTCCTCGCTGCCGGGGTCTGTCTCGGGAGCAGAAGTAGTCACTTCGCCGCCGTTATCGGGATCGGGCGGAGTTGTAGGATCGGTCGGTCCGCCGCTCACGCCGCCTGCCTGCGGTGTACCGGATGAGCCTGTGGTTGTGCTGGTCGTATCCTCTGTTTCGGCATCTGCAGACGCGGAGGTCTCATCAGACTCCGACTCCGTTGCCGTTGTCTCTTCGCCCGTGGTCTCCTCAGGCTTCTTGTTCATGGCGTCAACAACTTTTCTTAACACGTCTGTATCAAGGACTATCTTCTTGTCCTCGTCGGTATCATATATCTCAACAAGTGTTGCAAGGGGGATACTGTCGTAATCTATTTCAAATGTGGGGTCCGCACTCTGGACGGGCACGAATTTCGCGCCGTCGGGCACGACAAAATACGATGTGCCGTCAACAGCGGAGTCGTTACTTGTATTCTTGTTAGGCACGACCTTTATGGCAACCGCTCTGTCCTCGCCGACGTTGGCCTTCTGATCGGTGGGGGCGCCCTTTTCATCGAGCAAAGTAACGCCGACCGAGCCGTGATAGGTGTGGATGATTATGAGATAGCTGCCGTCATCCTGCGGTATGACCTCCACGCGGAAGCTGGTACCGTGTACGGCCATGGTCGCCTTGGGAGCGTTCACCACAAATGAAGACTCCTCCGACAGGGGCTTTTCTATCTCGTTGAGCACGGCGCCCTCCCTGACGTTTATCTCGGTCCTGCTGTCAGCCGCGGTGCCCGATGCGAGCAGGTCTATCACCGTCTCGGGCTCCATGAGCATATATTTGTCGCTGTCAAGGCTGAGCCTCATCGTGCTGTCCTCAAAGGTAGACACCATGTCGCCGTTTTCAAGGTTCATGCCGTGATATGGCTCAAGCTCGCCTACGGATTCACGGGCAACGATGCCCTGGCCGTTGACCTCAAAGACCTTTATCACGCGATAGGTCTCAGGGCCGCTGTTCATCACTATGACAGCAGTAGCCACAGCCGCCGCGGTCGCAGTGCCCGCAGCCGCTCCTATAAACACTTTGCTTTTCAGAAAGTCAGTTATGTTCACTGTTTCTCCCCCACAATGCACAAAACATAAAAAGTTTCTATGTCACTATATTTCAGGTCATCGGATATGATTACCCAAACTATTATATCATTTTTACTGCTAAATGTAAATAGCTAATTTGCCGATAAAATAAAAAATTGGCAGGCAGGGCCTGCAGCCGCTTTTAGGCTCCGATATGTATATTCAGGTTTTTACAGTCTATGTATTGCGCTTTATTTCTTTATATGCTATAATATTTGTACCTTGGAAATTTAGAGTTGTATTTTGTATATGGCGGCGAAGAGCCTCCCTCAGGGAGGAAGGTATCACTCCAACTCTTTGAGTTGAGCAACGGGAGCACGACCGCAGGCATATAATACAGCGTTCTTCCTTATATCCGACTGATATACTGATTTGTTTTATCGGCGGATATGACAGCACATCAATCTTTATACCATCGGGCGGTCTCCGTCAGTCTTTCCATTTTAGGTTACGAAACATCAGACAGATATATGCTCATTGGGGGAGGGTACATATGAAGATACAGAAAAATACGGTGCTGACGGCAATAGAAGCGATCATCATAGCGGTACTGACGTTCGTAGTATGCCTGTCGGACGCCTTCTCCGCATTTGAGACGCTGATGAGCGACAAGGCATACCAGAGCCCGAGAGCAATAAACAACAAGATAAAGATCATCGCAATAGACGACCGTACTCTGCGTGAAGTCGGCCCCATGAACACATGGTCAAGGCAGGTATATGCCGATGTCATAAACTATCTCGGCGATACCCCCGATGTGATAGTGCTTGACCTTATGATCACGGGAAATATGGACGAAAGCGGCGACAAGGCGCTATATGACGCCTGCGAGAAAAGCGGCAGGGTCGTTGCGGGCTCATATATAAACTTTAACTCCGTATACCGCTATACCGCCGACGGTGCGGCATATATAGACAACACGAATATCGAGACAGTCGATCTGCCGATCATGGCCGATGTCTGTCTTACAGGCTTTGTAAACGCCCTTCCCGACGAGGACGGCGTTATGCGCTCCACCCCGATAATGGCAAATTACAACGGAGAGATACTCGAAAGCCTGTCATACAGGGCATACAAATTCTACTGCCAGAAAAACGGCATCCCGCAGAACACCCCGAAGCTCGACGCAGGCAGGATGCAGCTGAACTACGCCGGCAGACCCGGCGACTATGAGATCATACCCCTGTGCAGCATACTCGACGGCACAGTGGACCCGAGGATATTCACGGGATGTGTGGTATTTGTCGGCGCATACGCAAAGGGCCTGTACGATCAGTACGCCGTGCCCAACAGCGCAGACCTCATGTTCGGAGCGGAGATACACGCCAATATATTCCAGTCCCTCATTGACGGCAAATACCCCGTCAAGGCCGACCGCACAGCGGCATCGCTGGTATTCGCCTTCACCGCCGCACTTGTATATATACTGCTCCGGCACCTCAAGCTCAAATTCTCCGTGCCGCTGGCAATATTCATATCCGCAGGATATGTGGCTGCAGCGATGCTGATAAACAACGGCGGGCTCACGCTGCCGCTGATATATCTGCCGGTATTCACCGCCGCAGGCTGCATACTCGGCATAGTGCATCACTATATCACCGCCAACGCCGAAAAGCGCAGCATCACGGAGGCATTCAGAAAATACGTGGCTCCCCAGATCGTCGATGATATCGCAAAGACCGGCAGCTACAGCATAAAGCTCGGCGGCGAGAACAGGGACATTGCGGTGCTGTTTGTGGATATACGCGGCTTTACGCCTATGTCAGAGAGCCTTGAGCCCGAGCAGGTCGTTGATATACTCAACTCCTACCTTGAGCTTACCACAAAGTCGATATTCAACAACGGCGGCACCCTGGACAAATTCATCGGCGATGCGACTATGGCCGTGTTCAACGCGCCCTTTGACCTGGACGACCATGTATTCAGGGCGGTAAAGACCGCACTTGATATAGTAGCAGGCGGAAACGAGATAGAGAGCCGCTTTATGGAGAAATACGGCAAGACCGTCGGATTCGGCGTGGGCGTCAACTGCGGCCGTGCAGTCGTGGGAAATATAGGCTGCAGCTTCCGTATGGACTATACCGCCATAGGCGACACGGTCAACACCGCAGCGAGGCTTGAAGCCAACGCCAAGAAGGGGCAGGTGCTCATAAGCGAGGCGGTATATGAGCAGGTAAAGGACAGGATAACCGCAGACCCCATCGGAGAGATACCCCTCAAGGGCAAGTCAAAGGGAGTGTTCGTATACTCCGTGACGGGGCTTGTATAAAACAAAACGGCAGTATGAAGCTGATGACTTCTTATACTGCCGTTTTATTATTTGTCCTGCCGAGTATGTAGTCGGTGGATACCCCGTAGAAATCCGCAAGTATCAACAGATGCTCGACAGGTATCGTCAGCGCTCCCCTCTCATAGCGTGAATATACCGTCTGGCTCGTGAACAGCAGTTCTGCTATCTGCGTCTGGTTCATATCCCTGTCCTCGCGTAGGTCGCGCAGCCTTGGAAAGTACACAACTATCACGCTCCAGTTTTAGTAAATTTGCTGATTTTTGTTTAGAACCTTTCGGTACTATTGACTTTATCATAAAAATGTAGTATATTATACTTATTAGAACCTATTGGTACTAATAATTTAGACACAATAAGGAGGAATTGTTTATGAAAAAGCCATTAAAAAAGCCCTTAACAGTAAAAGGTGAAGGCGGATTTTGGTCGATGGTATTTGCAATTCTTGTGGCATTAATCATCTTTGCACTAATTGGTTGATAATTGAAAAAGCATATAGAACTTTCTAACCTGATTATCATTCTCATAACTCTCCTGTTGTATTGTACAAATAACTATATCAAAAACAACATTCCTGCAGGAGCAGTTCGCACCTTTATGAATTGTTGGTTTAATGATATTGTTGGCGGATGTACTTTTATTGCATTAGTAAACCTTTTGCTCTCATGGTACGGTTACAGAACTTTTTCCAACATCATATACATATCAGCTATTCTGTTATTATGCGGGATATTCTGGGAATATGTTACACCGCTTTTCAGACATTTTACCACATCTGACCCATATGATATACTGGCTTATATATCAGGAGGAATAATATATACTATCATTCTCAAAATAAACGCTTATGTCAAAATCCGCAGGCAAAACACATATACTATCAAGCCTGATTCACGAGAGAAAAAATGACAAATCGCTAAAAAATCTAACAATGAGCAATTATTCCCAATGGCGGATAGAAATATTCGCCATTTTTCTTTTAGCACAGCAAGAAAATATGTAAAAAATGACATATTGCGTTTTGAATTTATCTGTGTTATAATCTAAATGTTGCATTATCGACGCAGAAGCGATGATAATGCCCGAAATCACACGCATCACCGTACTGTCGGCGGTGCTGTCTCAAAGACAGTTTGGCAGACTAATATGGTATGCGGAGGAAAAACCATAACAGGAGGAACTACAATGGGCGTAGTATCAATGAAACAGCTCCTCGAAGCAGGAGTACACTTTGGTCATCAGACAAGAAGATGGAACCCTAA
>CACZPE010000445.1 GCA_902782875.1 uncultured Ruminococcus sp.
CTCCGTCGGTAAAGCGTGTGGAAGCATTGACATATACACATGCAGAGTCAACTTCCGTTCTGAATTTCTCCGCATTGGTAAGATCATTGGTAACTATACACTCTGAGTGGCCTGTAGAGTACTTTGCTATATGCGCTATCGCTTCATCTACATTTTTTACAACTCTGACAGCCAGGATATAATCCCCGAATTCTGTTGCATAGTCGGTATCCGTTGCGGGTACAACACAATCACCGAGAATTTCCTTGGTGCGTTCATCGCCGCGGATCTCTACATTGTGCTTATCAAGCTGAGCCTTTACTGCAGGAAGAAATCTTTCTGCGATATTCTCATGAACAAGCAGGGTCTCGAGCGCGTTGCAGACTGACGGACGCTGTGTCTTTCCGTTGTCGGTAAGCGAAACGCCCATTTCTATATCAGCACTTTCGTCAATATAAATATGGCAGTTTCCTGATCCTGTTTCAATAACAGGAACGGTAGCATTTTCAACAACGGCCTTTATCAGATTTGCACTGCCTCTGGGGATAAGTACATCTACATATCTGCATTTCATAAGTGCTGTTGTAGTCTCTCTGGATATATCATCAACGTGCTGGATAATATCAGGGTCAAACAGTCCCGATACAGCTTCTCTCATTATTTCTGTGAAGCACTTGTTGGAGTTGAACGCTTCTTTTCCGCCTTTGAGTATCACGGCGTTTCCTGTTTTAAGACAAAGGGTAGCAGCGTCGGGAGTAACATTGGGGCGTGCTTCATATATCATTGCCACAACACCTATAGGTACTCTGGTTTTGGTAATTCTCAGACCGTTGGGACGTACAGAACCGCTGTCTATTTTTCCTACAGGGTCTTCGAGCTTGATAAGCTCTCTGATTGCTTCAATGATACCGTCTATCCTGCTGTCATTGAGCATGAGCCTGTCAACAAGAGAAGCGCGCATATTGTTCCTTGCTGCTTCTTCAAGATCAAGCTTATTTGCAGCTATGATCTCTTCACGGCGGCTGTCTATGGCAGAAGCTATCTTTTCAAGAGCTTCATTCTTTTTGGATGTTGGAGCGGAAACAAGAGTTTTTTTAGCTTTGGCCGCATTCATTCCGAGAGTGTCAGTGTAGTTCATGATAGTACCTCTTTTCTATCTTATTCTGATATACTGTATCAGGGATTTTCTTCTTCGCGTATATAAACTTCGGCTGATGATATCCTGCTGTCTTCAGACAGTATTTCTGTCAGGGAAGTAAGCTGTTCATCGGTTACAGGCTCTGGTATGCTGAGGATGATCCCGGTATCATTTATTTCTCTGACAGACAGATTGTTTTCTTTCAGCAAGCCGTCTATATCTTCAGGTCTGACATCATTTTCAAGAGATATAATAATATCTGCAGTATACGTGAGATAATTCTGCGTATCGCACACAACAGATCCTTCGGTTGTTTCTGTAAAGCCGGGCTCATCTTCTCCTGCATCTATATCTTCAAATATCACAGCCCCGGATTCCGACATAATGGCTGTTTCACTGCGGGCTGCATTGCTGAAGTCAGGCTGTGCAGAGCAGGAAGTAAGAAGCAATACAGACAGTATGAGATGTTTTTTCATTATCATATACCCCGTTAGATAGTTAGCGTTTAATATTATAACACATATTATCGGATATATCAATAGTTTAAAGTCAATTTATATGTTAGATAAAACAAGAAAGTATACTCGGTTCATAATAAGTTATTATAACATTTAAAATATCAAGTATATTTAAATCTTTGTTCCGTGTATAATAGTCAATGTTGTTGGTGCTGATTTAGCTCAGTTGGTAGAGCACATCCTTGGTAAGGATGAGGTCGCCGGTTCAAATCCGGCAATCAGCTCCATAAAAACCTCTCGTTATCGAGAGGTTTTTTGTTATATAAAGTCGGGAGGGATCATATGCACAACTTTAGTATCAGGACGGACAGACTACTTCTGCGTCCGCTATCACAAGATGATGCAGATGCTGTGTTTGAATGGGTGTCTGATGAAAGAGTCACAAAATATATGTGCTACAATACCTATCACGATATAGAGCAGGTAAAGGAATGGATAGCCTCCCTTGAAAAGGATACTGAGTATATCTTCGGATATGTAAGGCTTTCTGACGGAATGCTCATAGGCAGCGGCGGTATCGGTCCGAACCACAGGGGAGCAGGATTCTGGGGATTTGGGTATAATCTGCGTTATGATTGCTGGGGGTATGGTTATGCAACAGAGGCGGCAAAGGCTATGATCGAATTTGCCAAAAATGAATTCGGCGCGGAGAAGTTTATCTGCTCTCATGCAGAACCAAATACAGCATCAGGGAATGTTATGAAGAAATGCGGGCTGCATTTTTCACGGTATGGAGAATTCTGCAAGCTTGACGGCAGCTGCAGGATGAGATCTGTGATATATGAGATGGAATTATAATTGTCTGTATCAAAAAAGCTCAAAGGGCGATCCTTTGAGCTTTTTGTTGTTATCAGTCGTGAAGCTTTCTCTTGTCTATGAGTCTTACTGCCTTGCCCTCACTTCTTGTTATAGATTTGGGAGCAACAAGATGTACCTTGGGAGTAATGCCGAGCATAGTCTTTATGGCACTTGCCAGAGCTTTTTCACGCTTGGGGATCTCATAGTCTCCGATACCCTCGGGAGTCTCGCACTTGATATCGAAGGTATCTGTATTGTTGACTCTGTCAAGTTCTATCTGATAGTTAGGAGTATAGCCCTTTTCTATAAGAACAGCTTCGATCTGTGAAGGGAATACGTTGATACCTCTGATTATCATCATATCGTCGCTTCTGCCCATAGGCTTGGACATTTTTATAAGAGTTCTGCCGCAGGAGCACTTTCCGCGTGAAAGAACGCATATATCCCTTGTTCTGTATCTGAGAAGCGGGAATGCTTCTTTAGTTATACTTGTGAATACAAGCTCGCCCTTTTCACCCTCGGGAAGAACCTCACCTGTTTCAGGATCGATTATCTCGGGTATGAAGTTATCTTCATTTATATGCATCCCATGCTGTTCACAGCATTCAAAAGCGACACCCGGGCCGCTTGTTTCAGTAAGAACGTAAATATCATATGCCTTTATGCCGAGCAGACGTTCGATCTCTCTTCTCATTTCCTCGGTCCAGGGCTCAGCGCCGAATATACCTGCCTTGAGCTTGATATCATCGGTGGAAAGTCCCATTTCGTGAAGAGTCTCACCTATATATGCTGCGTATGAGGGAGTGCAGCAGAGTATGGTAGAACCGAGGTCTCTCATAAACTGGATCTGTCTGTCTGTGTTTCCTGATGACATAGGAAGTGTGAGGCAGCCGACCTTATGAGAACCGCCGTGCAGTCCCGAACCGCCAGTGAAAAGTCCGTAGCCGTAGCAAACCTGCACTACATCCTCTTTGGATCCGCCTGCAGCAACGATAGCTCTTGCGCAGCAGTCTTCCCACATATCTATGTCGTTCTGTGTATAGAATGCCACAACTCTCTTGCCTGTGGTGCCGCTTGTGGAATGAATTCTTACACAATCCGACAAAGGAGAAGCCAGGAGACCGTAAGGATAGGATTCCCTGAGATCTGCCTTGGAGAGGAACGGCAGCTTGTGAAGATCCTCTATACCATTTATATCTTCGGGCTTTATTCCTTTTTTATCCATAAGATCTCTGTAGTATGCTACGTTTTCATATACATGCTTTACCTGAGCGGTAAGACGCTCATTCTGAAGCGCGATCATCTCGTCTCTTGACATACATTCTATCTGTTCATTCCAGTAATTCATTGGCATATGCC
>CACZPE010000446.1 GCA_902782875.1 uncultured Ruminococcus sp.
GACTAAGCTGATTTTTGATATGAACGGCCTCGAATATATCTCATCTGCAGGACTTCGTGTACTGCTTACAGCACAGAAGATCATGAGCAGACAGGAAGGCATGACAGTAAAGAACTGCAGTGCAGAGATCAGGGAGATATTTGATATCACCGGATTTACAGATATTCTTACAATCGAATAAGGAGCAGAAAATATGAAAACTGATGTTATTACTATATACAGCGATATGAAAGGTACAGACCAGGCTATGAAGCAGTCTGAGCTCTTTGCGGCTTATAACGGACTGACAGGCAGGAATGCCATGCATCTTCGTCTGCTCACCGAGGAAACGATTAGTATGGTACATGGTATCCTCAGCGATTTCAGCGGCGATTTCTGGATAGAGAGCAAAAAGACCGATAAAGGACTGTTGTGCCGTATATGTGTCCAGGCAAACAAATCTGTGGATGATATACAGGAAGACAGACTCCTCAGCGTATCAAGCTCAGGCAGAAACGAGGAAGCAAGAGGCATCATGGGCAAGATACGCCAGATACTCCGCTGGAGCGTTCAGAGCAGCGGAACTCCCGAGACCGATGAGGAATGGGAGAGGTCGTATATGTGGTATGCTATGGGCACGAGCACCTCAGATATGATGAACGATTATGATTATGGTATGGCAAATTACTGGTCACTGCAGCAGTATCGTGACGCTCTAGAAATGAAAGAAGACAAGGGAGAGGCTCACGATGAACTTGAAAAGTCTATCGTTGCAAAAATTGCCGATGAAGTAAAGGTCGGAATAAGCAGCGGCAAGGCTGAGGTCATAATTGAGAAGCTGTTTGCTATATGAACATTGGATAAGAAATACCCGCAGACAACCGTGAACGTTGTCTGCGGGTTTTACTTTTTATGCATGATCATTTCATGTTTTCATTTATAAAATCAAGCAGCGGTTTGCGCCTTATGGATTCTTTATTGTGGCAGTACCACTTGTAGGAACTGCAGAGACCGTCATAGAGAGGGGTAAGTTCGCTCATAAGCGAACGCTGTTTATTGACATCAAGGATATATGCATAGTCAAGAAAAGGAAAATAACTTCTCTGGGGAATGCTTCCGTCTGTATATATAAGCTCCGGTTCCTTTCCGAGCACCTTGTAGCAAAGCTTTACCCATTGCACGATATCGACAGTTTCAGTGTTTCCTGTATTGAATATACGTTCTGAAGGCTGTTTTTCTATGAGTATTTCCATAAACCTGCAGAGATCGTCTATATGGAAAAACTGCAGGGGCATCTTTCCGTCTTTCGGTATATAGAACGGCAGATCTTTTTCAGCACATTCAAAAACAAATGCTTCGCGGTACAGATTATTCATCGGGCCGTACAGATACGGCGGTCTGATGATATAGTAGTTGCTGAAGTTTTCGGTCACATACTTTTCTGCAGCGATCTTATTTGTGCCGTAATCTCCCCAGTATATATTTGCTCCGCATTCCTGATCTTCTCTGAAGGGCTGGGAAAGAGTTTCGGGATATACTGCGCTTGAACTGAGGAAAATATATGTTCCGTAACTGCTCAGAGCTTTATGAAGACAGCTTACATCGTCGGCGTTATATGCTGTTATGTCAAGTACTGCATCAAAACTGTATTCTTTCAGTGTGTCACCGAGGGCATGCCTGTCAGCTTTTATATGTACTACATTCTCTGACTGAGGGTGGGTGCCGCGGTTGAGAACATATACGGTATGTCCCTTTCTGATGAAGTATTTTGCAGTATATCTGCTTGCGAATACGGTTCCGCCTGTGATGAGTATATCCATTTTTTCCTCCTTATTACGCAGCCTGGAACGGCATAATATCTACTATACATTATATCATATGATAATTGACTTTTTGCCAAAGGTGTGTTATAATCCGGTAAACAATATCATACAGAACGGAGATGATCATAATGCACGATATATGTCTGAACATCCATTACTCTGCACCTGAAGAGGTATGGAAAATGATAGAGGAAGTATATCACTCGATGGATTACTGGTACGGCTATGAAAATGACGGCTGCCCGTCATGGAGAGGCGAGGCGATAGATCTCTGCGCTTCTGCAGAGCCCGGCGGAATACAGATCAGCGGAGAGATGCCTGAAGAAATATGGGAAAGATGGTATGAACAACTGAAGTCCAGACTTACGGAAAAGCTGGGGTATGAGATAGGTGATGTCTGTGACGGGTATGAATTCAAATACTGGACTCCTTTTGAGAAGAATTATTCTGATATAAAAAATATAGATGCCGAGAAAATCGTATTCAATGATCTGTCCATGTTCTGCTGGTCGTACTTCCGTGAATACAAAAGAGATATAACCGCTGCACGTCCTTATTATGTATTCAGTTCACCTATGATAGAACTGCGGATTTATTTTGATAATAACGGTATTTTCGGAAAAACCAGGCTCAGACAGGATTTTCATGATCTTGAGACTAAATTGAATGATATCGGGATAAAAACACTTGATCTTTCCTGATATAACAAAAGCGCAGTACCCGAAAGTACTGCGCTTTATTAGTAGTATTATAGATTATACCCTGAACATAAGATCGCCGTATGTGGGGAAGGGCCAGAGATTTTCGGGAACGTTCATCTCAAGCTCATCTGCAACAGCACGAAGGCTCTGCATGGATGAGAATATCACATCACGGTAATATCTTGCGCACTCGATGACCTCGCTCTTGTCGCAAGCGCCGATAACCTTTGAATCAAGATCATCTATTGCCTGAGAAATAGAAGTGTTGAGCTCGGTAACCTTGTCTGCGATCTTCTTTTCAAGTGTGTAGTCAAGGCCTGCTTCCTTCTTGGCAACGATGGAATCAGCAAGCTTTGAAGCATAGGAAAGACCTGCAGGGAGTATCTGCTTCTTTGCCATATCGAGCATAGTAAGTGCTTCGATGTTGATTATGCGGGAATAGTTCTCAAGCAGAGCATCTGTTCTTGCCTGGAGCTCTGTTTTGGTATATACCTTGAATGTGTCAAAGAGCTTGACATTCTTTTCATCGGTATAATGGGGCATAGCATCAACAGTTGAAACATAGTTGGGAAGGCCTCTTCTTGCAGCTTCCTCTACCCAGCTTGCATCATAACCGTTGCCATTGAAGATAACTCTCTTATGCTTCTTGAGAGTCTCAACAAGAAGGCTGTTGAGATCCTTCTTGAAATCAGAGGAGTTCTCGAGCTTGTCAGCAAATTCCTTGAGAGAGTTTGCAACGATGGTGTTGAGTATGGTATTTGTGCAGGAAACGGTATCGGAAGAACCAAGGCTTCTGAACTCGAACTTGTTTCCTGTGAATGCGAAGGGAGAAGTTCTGTTGCGGTCTGTGTTGTCCTTCGGGAAGTTGGGAAGTGCTTCAACGGCAATAACAAATTCCTGCTGCTCGTTGGACTTTATCATTTCGCCTGTCTCGAGAGCGTCGAGTATTTCCTGAAGCTCAGTGCCCACAAATATGGAGATGATTGCGGGAGGAGCCTCGTTAGCGCCGAGACGGTGATCGTTGCTTGCAGATGCTACCGAAAGTCTGAGAAGGTCTGCATATTCGTCAACAGCCTTGATTATAGCAATAAGGAAGGTAAGGAACTGGATGTTGTCCTTGGGGCTGTCACCGGGATCGAGAAGGTTCTCGCCGAAGTTGGTGTTCATGGACCAGTTGTTGTGCTTACCGGAACCGTTAACACCTGCAAAGGGCTTTTCATGAAGCAGGCATACAAGACCGTGCTTGAGAGCAAGCTTCTTCATGATCTCCATTGTGAGAGCGTTCTGGTCTGCAGCCACATTGGATGTTGTGAATATAGGAGCGAGCTCGTGCTGAGCGGGAGCAACCTCGTTATGTTCGGTCTTTGCACAGATGCCGAGCTTCCAGAGCTCTTCATCAAGGTCCTTCATGTACTGATGTACTCTTTCCTTGATGTTGCCGTAGTAATGGTCATCAAGCTCCTGACCTCTGGGTGCCTTAGCACCGAAAAGTGTTCTGCCTGTGAACATGAGGTCTTTTCTCTGATCGTAGAGCTTCTTGTCAACAAGGAAGTATTCCTGCTCAGGACCAACTGTAGTGGTAACTCTTGTAGCGTTGGAACCGAAAAGCTTCAGGATTCTTACTGCCTGCTCGGAAAGAACTTCCATCGAACGGAGAAGGGGAGTCTTCTTATCGAGGATCTCGCCTGTATATGAGCAGAATGCTGTGGGGATGTAGAGTGTATCATCCTTTATGAATGCGGGGGAGGTAGGATCCCATGCGGTATATCCTCTTGCCTCAAAAGTAGCTCTGAGTCCGCCGGAGGGGAAGGATGAAGCGTCAGGCTCACCCTTGATGAGGTTTTTGCCCGAAAATTCCATTATTACCTTGCCGTCTGCTGTGGGAGCGATGAAAGAGTCATGCTTTTCAGCAGAGAAACCTGTAAGAGGATGGAACCAGTGTGTAAAGTGTGTGGCACCCTTTGATACAGCCCAGTCCTTCATAGCGGCTGCGATAACGTCAGCAACGTCACTGTCGAGAGAGATACCGAGATTCTTGGTCTTGAGGAGTGCTTTGTATACATTCTTGGGAAGAAGATTCTTCATCGTATCCTCGTTGAATACATTGCATCCGAAGTAGTCGGGTACGTTTTTTACACCCTGCATAAATTCAGGCATGATGATTCCTCCTTGAAAAATAAAAAGTCGCCGACAGGATCACAGCGAAGTGATCATATCGGCGCCATTGCCTATCAATATTCATGGTCTTCCTTGACCTTATGTGCGTATTATACACCATGATATTTTCTTTGTCAAGGGCTTTTTTTATTTTTGCAGGATTTTACACAATTGTCTGCAAAACATGATATAACATTGTTGATTTTGCTGTCACGGGGTAAGTCTGGAAAGATCTCTCGGGAACATGGATGCCTGTCTTACGTTCTGCAGGCCGAGAAGCTTCATTACAAGCCTTTCGAGACCGATACCGAGACCGCCGTGAGGAGGCAGACCGTACTTGTGGCTCTCAAGATAATACTTGAAGTCATCAGGATCAAGACCCTGAGCTTTCATCTTTTCGAGCTGCTCGTTGTAGTCGTGAATACGCTGACCGCCTGTTGTGATCTCAAGACCTCTGAAAAGAAGGTCAAATTTGCATGCGGTCCTGGGGTCTTCTTTGTCATTCATAGCATAGAAGGGAGGCTTTGATGACGGGAAGTTTGTTACAAATATGAACTCAGTACCGTAGTTCTCCTTGGCCCAGTCACAGAGGAAGACCTCGTCCTCGGGCTCAAGATCGAATTTGTTCTTGGATTTGCTGCCCTTGATGAGAGCAACTGCATCTTCAAACTTTATAGCAGGTATCTCGGTTATCTCGGGGATGTCTGCACCGAGCATCTTTATCTCAGTTGCATAATTCTCCTTGAGATATTTCATAAGATAGCGGAGCATAGCAGTTTCCATATCCATAACATCGTACATGTCATTGATATAGCCCATCTCGAAGTCAAGACCGATATACTCGTTGAGATGTCTTGATGTGGAGTGCTTCTCCGCACGGTATACGGGTGCTATCTCAAAGACCCTGTCGAAGAATGCCACAGCTGCCTGCTTGTAGAACTGCGGGGACTGATTGAGAAAAGCCTCATTGTCAAAATAATCGAGACGGAATATATTCGCGCCGCCCTCTGCGCCCTGAGCAACTATCTTGGGAGTGTGTATCTCTGTGAACTTGTTATCGAGCATGAACTGCCTGAAACCTGAAACTACACCCTCCTGGAATTTGAATACTGCTCTTTCCTGAGGATTTCTCAGAGCAACGCTTCTGTTATCGAGATTTACATCGAGAGAGCAGCCGAGCTTCCATTTGCTTACGTGCAGGGGATAGTCAAAATCGGGCTTGTGAAGAAGCTCGATAGAAGAAAGTACGATCTCTATGCCTATCTTGGATCTTTCTTCCTCTCTGACAGTACCTGTTACCTTAACAAAGCAGCCTTCCTTTATACCGTCTGCTGAGCCTGCACATTTGTCTGCCGAATAAACCGACTGAATCACATATCTTCCCGTACGCAGGTGTATGAATGAGAAAGCACCCATATCATTTACCTTGTGAACGCACGCAGAAAAGCTTATATCACTGCCTACAGAGGCCTTTGCCTTTTCAAGGTCAAATTCCTCGAGCACCGAAGTGCCGCTGACTGTTTTCATCTTAAGATCCTCCTGTATCACGTCTGATACCATATGGCACAGCTGTGATGATAAATATACTAAATAATTATAGCATATTATAAGGCTGTTGTCAATTCAAAATTGATATACTAATAACAGTATATGTGCTTGTTTATTGCATACACAATATAGGCTCATATTGTCCTGCAAGCTTTTATATTCTTCATAATGATAAAAGTAACCTCATCGGATATCCGTTGAGGTTACTCATGATCTTATAACGTCATATGCATGTATATCCGCCGTCGATGGGAAGTATAACTCCCGTCACATAGGATGCCTCGTCACTTGCGAGGAATATCGCACCGGCGTTGAGCTCGCCCTCTTTGCCGTATCTGCCGAGGGGAACGGTAGCTTTCATATATGCTGTGAAAGCATCGGTATCAAGTGTCTCCTGTGTGAGCTCAGTTGCGAAATATCCCGGGCATATCGCGTTGCAGGTGATGTTGTACTTTGCAAGCTCTGCTGCAACAGCTCTTGTGAAGTTTACCACGCCGCCCTTTGATGTGTGATAAGCGATTGTGTCGATAGCTGTATTTCCTACAAGTCCGTACATGGATGCTATATTTATGATCCTGCCGTAGTTGTTCTTTTTCA
>CACZPE010000447.1 GCA_902782875.1 uncultured Ruminococcus sp.
AACCTTCCCCTGCGCCATCCCGTGAATATCGCATACGAGGCTGCAACCTCAGACCTCAACGATGTGAATATGATCGACCCCTTCCACCTCGAAGCCTACGGCGTGACCACGGTCAACTACAACCGCGATGTGGAGATATTCCCCGTGCTCAACGCAATGTTTGAGTCGATACTCGGTGAATCCCCCTACAAGTCACCGACGGATATGGGCGTAAATATGGCCGGCAACTGCATAACCGACGATGAGGCTGTATGCGAGGCCGCCAAGCAGGAGATAATCCGCCGTTATTATACCGGCATGTGCGAGTACCGCAAGGGACTTATATCCGAGGATGAGGTAAGAAAGCTGGAGCTTCTCATGAAGCAGGCGAATGTCACCACAGACGACAGAAAGGTAGTCTCCGCCGCTCTTGCGAAGGAGCAGTCCGCAGGCGGTCCTGCAGCTGCCATGGAGCTGTCTGACGGCACTATAATCACAGGCCGCACATCGGAGCTGCTCGGTGCGGTATCCGCCCTGCTGCTCAATGCCCTCAAATACTTTGCGGATATAGACGATTCGATACTGCTCATGTCTCCGCACGTATTAGAGCCCATCATGGCTCTTAAGGTAAACCATCTCGGCAACAACAACCCGAGACTCCACACAGACGAGACCCTCATCGCGCTCTCGATATGCGCAAACACCGATGCCAACGCAAAGAAGGCCATGGATCAGATATCAAAGCTCAGGGGCTGTGAGGTGCATTCCACTGTTATCCTCTCACCCGTTGACGAGCGCATATTCAGAAGGCTCGGCATAAATCTCACCTGTGAACCCAAATACGAGACCTGATCTGCATATACAGACATAAAGATTCGGAGCAGAACCCATGAAGTATATATATGTTGTGATCTCTGCAACGCTTACCAAATTCGGCAGAGTCATACGGAGATTCGGTAAAATAAAATACAACCACTGCGCCATAGCCTTTGACGAGGAGCTGAGATACTGGTACAGCTTCGCAAGGCGCAGACACAAGGCGGTACTTACCGGCGGCCTTATGAAGGAGCATATCCGCCGCTACACGCTTGACACCAAAGAGGCCATAAACTGCATGATCTTCAGGATACCCGTGACCGACAACAGATACAGGGAGCTCAAGGGTATTATAAAGCGCATAAAGACCGATAACGAGTATATCTATAACCTGCTGTCGGTGCTTACTTATCCCGTAACCAAGGGCATCATAACGAGAAAGGCATTCACCTGCACGGAGTTTACGGTGTATATGCTGATCATGGCAGGGCTTGATTTCAGAAAGCCCATATGCACATACAAGCCCGATGAGCTTGCGCGCAGACTGGAGCCCTTCACGTATTTCAAGGGCAATCTCGCAGAATATGTAAAGAACGGGCATAATATGGAAACCGACTATTTCAACGAGATATCCCAGTACGATGTTGTGGAGAGCATCAGAAACGTCGGCAGGATGGTCAAGCGCTTCCCGAGGGGCAGGTTCGGCACGGCGCAGCTGCCGCATACAACACGGCCCAAGTTCCGCAGGTATACCCACGCGGGATGATCTTCAAAATTCTAATCTGATTTTAATCTTTCTAATTGTGTTTTCCTTGAATATACCCTCTTGATATGATAGAATATTTGCATTAAAACTTAAATGGGATAACATACATCAATGACATACAGTACAGATATGTTATTATGTATAAAAGGCTGTATACAGCTCATATAAAAGGGGAAATACGATGAAACTGAAAAAAATTGCCGCTATTGCTCTGGTCCTGCTGACAGCGACCTCTTGCGCACAAAAGAAGAACAAGGTGCCCGAAAACTGGTACGAAGGCACTATCGACTATCTCGACAAGGGCTTCTCTTCGGGGTGGAAGAATGCTGACGAAGATGCAAACATCAGCGACGAGCTCAGGGACAGCAACAACAAGTTCGGATATCTGCTCAAAGACCTCAACGGCGACGGTGCGGACGAGGTGCTTGTAGGACTTATAGATAACGGCTCCGTAACGAAATTCACCGATATCTATGTATGGCACAGGGATTTCGGCCCCACCAGGATATGGAGCACGGGTGAAGGATACTATATCTATCTCTGCGAGGACAATATCCTCAGATCGGATTCATGGTACGGCTCACAGACAAGGACCGAATATATGAAGTTCAACACCGAGGAGGAATCGTTCCTGATACTTTCTCCCGATACCGAACCTACTCCCGGCAAATACCAGCTGACACCTTTCAACTGATAAAACAAGCCCTGAAGTCAGATGACTCCAGGGCTTTACTCTATTCTTCGGGATGCATTGTATCCCATCTGCAGGATGCGCTGTCGGACGTTATGATGATCTGGCACTCCCTGTGATGGGGCTCGGCTTTCTGCCACAGCCAGCAGTCAAACAGGTAAGCGCCGTATCCCTTATAGGAATACAGGAATTCCAGCTGCGCCCCGCCGTCTATCATCTCTCTGAGCTCTGAGAGGGATATCTCATCCCTTATGCTCCTGCTCTCCGCATCGGTCGGCGTGAAGAGATATACTATCATATCCGACTCCACATTTTTGTCGGTTTTGAAAGTGATTTCCGACCTGTCGGTATACGACATTTTTTTACTGTCGTTGTAAGGAGCATCCGCTGATACATAAAAGCCTTCCTCAAAGACGAACCGCAGCTCTCCTTCGCCGAAGCAAAACTCCGTGGCGCGGCTGTCGTGGAGGTATATAAAACCGTTTTCGTAATTATCCGAGTATCCGTATGTCATATCCTGAAATCCCTCAGCTGTTTTTCGAGCACCTCAGCCTGTCCTGCAAGCTCCTCAGAGCCTGCTGCGGATCTTTCCGCCGCGTAGGCATTGCTGCGCACCGCATCGGTTATGCTTGAAAGTCCTCTGTTGACTGTGTCTATATCATGTGCCTGCTTTTCGGTGGAATCAGCCGCAAGGCTTACAAGGTCGCCCAGCTCTGCCATAGCGGTGCGGACATTCTCAAGCGAGTCGCTGACGGTCTCGTTTATCTTGACGCCTTTCTCCGCGGCCTCAACGCTTCTCTCTATGAGTGCCACAGCACTTCCTGCCGCATCTGCAGATCTGGCTGCGAGATTTCTTACCTCATCGGCAACCACCGCAAAGCCCTTGCCCGCGCTGCCTGCCCTTGCAGCCTCAACAGCGGCGTTGAGGGCAAGTATATTCGTCTGGAATGCTATGCCGTCTATGAGCTTTGCTATCTGCTGTATCTCCTCGGATGCAGTGCGTATATCATCTATCGCCGCGCTGAGCTGTGACATACCGTCACTTCCTGCCTCTATGCTCTGTACAGCCTCATCGGAAAGCGCCCTGACCTTGTTCATCAGCCCTGCATTCTCCGATACGTTGAGGTTTATCCCGTGCATAAGGTCATCGAGCTGTCTGAGGGTGACAGCCTCGGAGTTTGAATTCTCCGCAAGCATCTGCGCCCCGTCTGCAAGGGATGAAGCACCGCTGTTTACCTGGACTCCCGCCTGTCTTATCGCGCTTATCGTCGATCTCAGGGACGAGGAGATATTGTCAAGGGACACCTTTATATCCTTGAAATCGCCCAGATACTCGCAGCTGCTCTGTACCGACAGATCGCCTCTGGATATGCCTGCAAGGGTGCTGTCTATATCACGGATATAGGTACCGATATTTTTTATCGTAGTCTCCATGGCGGCGGACAGCTGCTCGGTCTCGTCCCCTCTGTTATTGGCTTTGAATGTGGTATCGATCTTGCCTGCGGCGAATTTCTCAAGGCACTCCACGGTAGGTACGATAGATCCCGCGATCTTCCTTGCGGCATAGGTTGAGGCGGCGACGGCTATGAGTATGATGATGCCCGTCCAGACGAACGTCAGTATTATCGCTCTTTTGCCCTTGCCGTAGATATAATCGGTATCAACGCAGTATATAACGCCGAACTCGCTGTTGGTCGGCAGGGATGAGGAATACACCACATGGTCGGAAAACATATTTCCCGATACGGTATCCGTATCCGATGCGAACGCCGCAAGGCTTTCCTCATACATTTCCACGCCTGTGAGGTTTGTGCCGCATTTGCCCTTTTCAGAGGCAACGAGCACCTCTCCGGTCCTGTCGTCGATAAAAACGCCGTATCTGTGCTCGCCCGACATGGTGTCGGTCACATA
>CACZPE010000448.1 GCA_902782875.1 uncultured Ruminococcus sp.
AAGACCAAAACCGTCTTCATATTTATCGCGGGCAGTATTCTTTTCCATCTCGTCCTTTGACTCCTGTGAGAGAAGAATATCATTGCCTGTGAACATAGCAGTGCCGAAACGTACCAGCTCGGGAGCGGTGGACATTATGCCGCCCGATCCGAAAGCCATGCAGTAATCTGTATCATAACGGACATTGCCGTCAACGAATACCCTTGCTGTGTTCTCATTGCCATACATTTTAAGGCAGGTGCCTGTGTTTTCAAGACCGAGAGGCTTTGCGATATGCTCATCCACATAGTCAGTGAAGCTCTGTCCGCTCACTCTCTCAACGACTATCTCAAGCAGTGTAAAGCCGTCATTGTTATATGAGGATATTGTTCCCGGGTCTGCTTTGAGTCTTGTGTGGGAGAGTGTTTCAAGGAATTTATCGTGATATTCCGTTGATGCTTCATCATAGACTATCATATCACCGCTGACACATCCCTCCATCCCCGATGAATGGTTCATCAGCATCCTGACGGTTATGTCCTTATACCTCTCGTCCTGCAGCTTAAAATCGGGAACATAGTTCACAACAGGTGCATCTATATCAAGAAGTCCCTGCTCATAAAGCTGCATTGTACTTACTGTGCAGAATACCTTGCTTATAGATCCCACCGCCGAAACGGTATTTGCCTCATCGCCGTAGGTCTGTGTCGGAACATAAGTATTATTCTTCGCTGTATCCGCGTTCTCGGCGGAACACGGAACAGCGGTTATCATTATTATTGCTGCGACAGCAGCCAGTGCTTTTTTATTCATAAATCCACACTCCAAACTCATTCGGTCATAAGCTCTGTTACGGATATTGTCTTTATCCTGTGAGCGCCCAGATATCCGCATACGAAGCAGAACAGCATCATCAGGACAGCGGCGATGATTATTATCGGTATATTCAGGACAGTCGCGCCGAACACAAAACTGCATACAACGGAATTGATCGCAAGTCCTCCGAATACTCCGAGTATCACAGCGATCACTGCTGCGGGCATTATCCTCATTGCAAGCTGTGCCATGAGCTGCTTTGATGTGTAGCCCATGGAGAGCATTATTCCCAGCTCTTTTCTCTGACGCCTTATGGTCTGCTCCATTATGTTGACTATGATAACAGCCACGACTATTGCTGCTATGCCGAGAAATGCCCATGAAGCCCCTACTATTGCAGAGAATATACCGCCTATCTGGGTGCGCATTATTTCACTGAGATTTGAAACATTCTTTATCAGAAAGCCGCCGCTTGTTCCTGTGATGAGTTTGTCGCCTATCTGAACCGCATATTCCACATGATCAACATTGTGGTTTGCAAGCAGCTCTGCCATTTTCTGCTCTGCTGCACTGCGTATTCTTTCCTCTGCAGTATCGCCTGATACACTTTCTTTTCGGGTGTCTGTTATGGTCTTTCCGTAGGTGTCAAGTATCTGTCCCTTGACGGTATCCTTATCTGCCCCATCTTCAAGATATACATCCAGGGAATTGGGGCGGAATGTGGGATCAAATCTTTTCATGCCCTCATGGGTGATATACAGATTATGACCGTTGTTGGTTATGCTTGCTACTATCCCACTTATAATGCAGTTCTTTTTTATCCTGTTCTGTTCAAGAGCAAGAGTGTCGCCTACCTTCAGCCCATACTGTGATGCGAAAAGCTGTGATATTGCCACCTCATTGTCATGGACAGGGAGAGCTCCCGATGATGGGATGATATTCTCACATTCACCGAAATCGGCGTATGATATGGGATACATTTCTTCCGAGCGGTCATAGGCAGAGAGTGTCTTCCAGCTGCCGAAATCCATAGAGAATGAACCTGTGAGCACCTTGCGGACTCCGGGCATACTGCGGATATTTTCTGCAAGCTCCTCATTATCCGCATAGCCTGCCACCGAGATGTTCAGATCCGAAAGTTCACATCCGGTCATTCTTGCCGCTACCTTGAAATCCGTGCCGAACATATCTGCAAGTATAAGACCGCTTATCGCTGCGGCGGCGGATATTGCTATACATACCGTGAGTCCGATGTTCTGTCTTGCGCTCTGAACAAAGCCCTTCATTGCAAGGCGGAGATGAACGCTTTTCTTTGTGTTTTTTAAGGGGAAGGGGTTTTTGCCGAAATGATGAGCAACTATGCCCTTTCTGAATGCCTGCACGGGCGGCAGCTTCTTTACCATGACCGAACGCAGATAAGCTATCAGTCCGACAAAGAGGAATATACCGACTGCCGTGAGGATAACAGGGAGGCTATGTATCTGTATATCTGCGTGATGTCCCGACAGCCTTTCGCCCAGACGGTGTATCGCGGGGAGTAGGAAGAATGATGCGCCTGTGCCTGTGATGATTCCCGCAAGTGACGTGAGCAGATATTCTGCGGTGTAGGCAAGGCTTATATCCTTTGAGGTATAGCCCAGTGCTTCAAGCACACCGATGGACTGTATTTGATCCTGTATATCCCCTGCTATGCGGAAGCGTATCATAATTGCGGAGGCTATCAGCACAACGGCTGCCATGAACACCATTATCGCAAACACAACGGAGACGAAAACTACACTTTTGAACTGGTTGTTTGCATAAGTGCCGGATATTATTTTCATTCCCGCATCTTCGCCTAAATACTCTGTAAGCCGCTCTTCAAATTTAAATGAAACATTATCGCAATCCTCAAGAGGATCGCAGTCATAGAGCAGGGCTTCTCTTTTGTCTATCACATTCATCAGGGTGATATAGTCACTGTCAGTAACTATTAACTGATAAC
>CACZPE010000449.1 GCA_902782875.1 uncultured Ruminococcus sp.
ACTGCTGTGAAGTAATTGTTCCTGAAATGTTCGTTCATGAGAGAATCCTTTCATACCGCTGCTTACCGGCAATACGGTATCATATCTCCTGCTTTTTTATCTTGAGTCCTACACTTCCTACGCTTATGATCACAATGAGATATGCTGCAGTCACACATATAAGCATGGGATATGTGCCTGACAATCCTGCGAGTAGTCTTTCGGATACATCAAGGAACCATTTCTGAGGTGTGAGATAAGAGATGGATTTGAGGAATACCGCAGAATCGTCGATGGGGAAAAGACTTCCCGACAGCATGGCGGATATGCTCCAGAGCAGGAAGGCTGTTCCTGTTGCACTCATTATATCACCAATGAGCGTTCCTGTCAACATACTGAATGTGCTTATTATTATACCAAGCAGTAATACTACTGTAAGGAGTACGGGCATGGATATGCCGACGTTGAAATCCTTTATGAACATCATGCATACTGCCAGGATACCTGTCTGAAGCACGCTTGTGATTATGACTACTATGAATTTGGATACAAAATATGTTCCTGTACCCGTTCCCGAGAGCATGATCCTTGTGAATACCTTGTTTTCAGACTCGGTGATTATGGTGTGCGCGATGAATACTCCGCTGAACATGAATCCGAGTGTGATGAATGCGAATGCATAGCCTATCACATTGAGACTGTTGTTCTGGCTGCGTGTAAGTGTGATTTTCTCGCTGCTCTCAATAGTTGTGATATTCTTTTCGGGAAGCTTTCCGGATATGGTATCGAGCATTTCTGTAGCCTTTGTGCTGTCCGCTCCGCAGATCACGCCTGCACGGTATATCTTTGAGAGCATATCCGAAAGCTCTGTTTCAAAAAGCTCTTCTCTTTCATCATCTGAGGTGATGAATATCTCCATTCCGTCTTTGAGTCTGTCTTCCATGACAGCACTGTCAAAGCTTTCGTTGAGATAGAGTATCACGCCTGCATGATCGTCAAAGGCATCTTTTTTGACCTGAGCTGTGATATCCTCATAAGACATTCCTCTTACATCAGCACGGCATACCGAGAACATACCGTTTTTCGCAAGATTTTCCAGTACATATTCCGACAGCTCTGTTCTGGATCCGTCATAAACCTTTATGATGAATGAATAGTTATCGCCTGCGTATACCGCTCTGTGTTCACAGCTTTCAAGCTCGATTATCCTGTCTGCGGGCTCATCGTTATAAAGCTCGAAATCCACCTTCATACCGAAAAGGACAGATGATATGACCGGGGTGAGGATAAGGAAGAACAGAAATCCTTTGTTTCTGAGAAGAAGCTTTATCGTGTTTTTTATAAGTGCTGTCATGCTGTACACCTCTTTCTTATCATATCGCATACTATCGCAAGCACAGATGCCGCCACAGCGATGACAGCCGTGTAAATAAGGGCGCTCTTAACATAATCGCTGTGCCCCATGCAGGAAAGCTCCACAAGGGATCTGTTCACATGATAGACGGGGGATATGAGCTTGAGCGTATCGGAAGTGCTCGAATACATATAGTTCTCAAAGGATCCGCCGAAGAAGCCCATCACCCAGAACAGACCGGCAAAGCCTACGATCGTTACTGCGAGATTTTGTGAGATGCTGTAGAAAAGAAATCCGACGGACAGGGTAGCGATGATCATCATGATCATTATCAGACAGGACAGTACAGGTGAGCCCCAGTCTATGTCGTATACAAGAGACGTGATCACCGTTTCGGCGAATATGCTGACTATAGTCACAGCCGCTGCGGGAATAAGCCTTGAAAAGTACAGATCTGCTGATGAGAGTGCGCACACACGGTATCTTCTTACAATATTGTATTTTTTCTCGTTGTTCAGCATACCGACTGCACAGGCAATACCCAGTGATCCGAAGTATACAATGTATATGATGCCGTAGTAATCGTTTGAGTCAATAGAAGGCATAAATTCTGTCTGTGTTACGGGCAGTGAGGATGAGGGCTCTGTACCGGGCGCCATCATATCGAGTACCGCGTCTGAACTCCCGCTCATCACTCTGTCAAGGAAATACTCGGTTATCTTTCCCTCGGTCTTGTGATCCTCGCTTTTATAGAGGGTGTATTCTCCGTCACTGAATTCCACGAATGCAGAAAGATCATTCTTTTCAAGAAGCTCTGACGGATCTCCGTCTGGATATTCATTGAGCAGTATTCCTGCATCTTTGCCTGCATCCTTTACTGCATCCATATTCCCGGAGAGTATGCTGCCGTTCTCCCTGTAGCCTACTGTGAATTCATCAGGGGCTTCATATACACTCAGCAGCGACTTGAACGCACTTGACAGAAGTGCTATCGTCAGGAAGGGAGCCACGAACATTATCAGCAGCGTCCATTTGTTCCTGAACATCAGCTTGAAATTGTTCTTTATCAGATAACGTATCATCGTATCACCCCTATTCGGTAAAATCACGGAGCTTTTTGCCGGTGAGCGTGAGGAAAACTTCTTCAAGGGATATATCGTCACGGTCGTGGCTGACAAGTCTCTTGAGTTCTTCGCTCGTGCCGATGGCAATTATCTTGCCGTTGTCCATTATACCTATGCGGGTGCATATAGCCTCGATCTCTTCCATATAATGGCTGGTATATATTATCGTTGTACCCTTGCTGTTTGACTCCTTGATCTTTTCAAGGATAAAGTTTCTTGACTGCGGGTCGATGCCGACTGTGGGCTCGTCAAATATGAGCAGCTCCGGATCATGTCCTATCGCACAGGCGATATTGAGTCTGCGCTTCATACCGCCCGAGAAGTTCTTGGAAAATTCCTGCTTTCTGTCGAGCAGCCCCACGTACTCAAGCGAGCTGTCTATGCGCTTTTTCAGATCATCGCCCTTTATGCCGTAGAGTGATATGAAAAGCTCTGCGTTCTCCCATGCCTTCAGATTGCCGTGTATCGCAAGATCCTGAGGGATATATCCTATCTTTCTGATAACTTCCTTCCTGTTCTTCACGTTATCCTTGCCGAAAAGCTCAACAGTACCCGCAGTAGGGGATATCAGCGAGCAGATCATATTCATTGTGGTGCTTTTGCCTGCTCCGTTTGGCCCTAACAGTCCGAATATCTCTCCGCGCTTTATTTCAAGCGAAAGATCATCTACTACAGTCTTGCTTGCGTATTTCTTTGTAAGTTCACTTACCTTGAGTATGGTATCGTTCATTTTGTTTTCTCCTTTACTGAAAAATGTCTGTATGAAAGTATGCCTATAGGCATAAAGTATATGCACCAGATAAGAAGGGCGATCGCTCCGCCTTTTCCGGTTCCAGCCGACATATTGGTGAACATTCCCGTCATCGGCATGAAAAAGCAGGATATGAAGAATATGCCGTGTATCATCATAAGGCCCCTGAGCCATTTGTCAGACTTTGTCACGGGCTTTACCGCAAGACCTGTGAAGAATGTTGACAGCGCCATTATACCATATCCGAGAAGGTCATAGTTGAAAAGCAGTCCTCCTCTTTTGTAGTCAAGCACCTGCAGTGCCTGTTCGTTCAGAGCTTCAAGGCGTACTGTCGTGTCCTGCGCAAAGTAAACTATGAGTATCAGTGTTGCGTATACCGCC
>CACZPE010000450.1 GCA_902782875.1 uncultured Ruminococcus sp.
CACATCGTCTGAGAGTATCTGCATCAGTGATGATACGCATTTTTCGCAGAGGGTAACAAGATGGTTGTCCACCGATGTGAGCTCGGGTTCGCAGCATTCGCATATATCAAAATTGTTATACCCCGTTACAGCGAAATCCTCGGGTATTCTCATTCCCGATGACTTTGCGAATTTAAGTGCTCCGACAGCCAGTATATCATCAGAGGCTATTGCGCAGTCAAAGCCGTGGGAACGTTTTTCCAGGTCTGCTACCGCTTCTTTTACGTATCCTGCGGCGGAAAGCTTCTGCCCTATGGTCTGCGGTTCTATGAAAAGCAGATCGTCGTCGCTCACTGCAAGACCGTTATCGGCCATTGCGTCTCTGAATCCCCTGAGCTTGCGCATTGCGCTGTTTGATGTGGAGTTGTATATGTACATCGGCTTTCTGCGGCCTGAGGCTATGAGTTTTGATGTGGTCTCGTATACTGCGGTATAATCGTCTGAGATCACGCTGAATATATTCGGCGCGTTGATGCTTCCGTTTATCATCATGACGGGGACAGATTTTGCGGCCTCCGTTATATACCGCGCCTGTTCGGCGTTTTCCTCCGAATAGCTCGATCCTACGAGTATGACGGCATCGACACGCTTTGACAGCAGGAGCTTTATCTGTTTCTCCCTTATTTCGAGGTCAAATCCGGTGCAGCAGAGTATCAGGTCGTAATCGTATTTGCGCAGGTCTTCCTCAAGGAAATAGATGGCCTGAGCCATGAAACGGTCTGATGAATCGGTGCACATTACACCTATGGTCTTCATGGTGTTAAGGCCCAGCCCTCTGGCAAATACATTTGGGGTATAGCCGTATTCATCTATTACCGCAAGTATCTTCTCACGGGTCTTTTCGCTCACGCTGCTGCTGCCGTTTAACACTCTTGATACAGTAGCTGTGGAAAAGCCTGTTTTTTCAGATATATCGTATATGTTCATATCAGCGCGCCTTTCGTATCGCTCTGAATGTAAGCGGATACATTGTTCTTGAATTTTATTATACATATAATCCCGGCTAAAATCAACACTATACAATGATATTTGTAATATATGCATAAATTTCAGTCTGAAATATGACATAATATACAAATTTGAGAAAATCTTATTGACTTTATATCGCTTCAAAAGTATAATGTGAATGTAAGCGGTTACAATAACCGATGATTTTCTGAAAGGAGAAAATCTGATGGATGTACTTGATCAGATCTCATATATAGGCATCGTGCCTGTCATAGCGCTTGACGATGCTGCTGATGCTGAGCCTCTCGCAAAGGCACTCTGCAGCGGCGGGCTTCCCTGTGCTGAGGTGACGTTCAGGACGGCTGCGGCTGAAGACAGCATAAGGATAATGTCCGAGAAATTCCCCGATATGCTGGTGGGCGCAGGCACTGTGCTGACAACGGAGCAGGCTGACAGAGCGGCGGCTGCGGGAGCTAAATTCATAGTGAGCCCCGGACTTAACCCCAAGGTAGTAGCCCATTGCATAGAAAAGGGGATACCCGTTGTGCCCGGATGCTCAAATCCGAGTGATATAGAGCAGGCTCTCGAGATGGGTCTTACCACCGTGAAGTTCTTTCCTGCCGAGGCTGCAGGCGGACTGCCCATGATAAAGGCCATGAGTGCACCGTATACGTCTGTGCGGTTTATGCCTACAGGCGGTATAAACGCCGATAACCTCAACGACTATCTTTCTTTCGGCAAGATAATAGCCTGCGGCGGCTCGTGGATGGTAAAGAAGGATCTGGTCGCAGCAGGGGACTTTGCCAAGATAACCGCACTTACTAAGGAAGCAGTCACAAAAATGCTGGGCTTTGAGCTTGCGCATATCGGTATAAACGAGACAAGCGAAGAGAATGCTCTTGCATCAGCCCAGATGTTTGCGAATATATTCGGATTTACTGCTAAGAACGGCAATTCCTCGGTATTTGCCGGCAAGGGTATAGAGATAAACAAGTCGAAGGGCTACGGCACCAACGGGCATATAGCGATCGGCACGAATTCCGTTGAAAGAGCTGTATATCATCTTGAAAGACAGGGCATCCTGTTTGATCACAGCACTGAAAAAAGAGATGATAAGGGCACGCTGAAGGCGATATATCTCAAGGGTGAATTCAGCGGCTTTGCTGTACATCTTGTAAGAAAATGACAACACCGCCGCCTGTATCACCGCATATATCAGGATACAGGCGGCTCCTCCCCCCCTAATGAAAGGAACGGTATATATGGCTAAGATAGTAACTATGGGCGAGATAATGCTCAGGCTTTCCACTCCGAATAACGAAAGATTCATACAGGCTGACGAATTTGATG
This sequence comes from uncultured Ruminococcus sp., assembly GCA_902782875.1. The sequence goes on from CACZPE010000450.1 coordinate 2,338, forward strand.
TAAACTACGGCGGAGGAGAGGCAAATGTTGCGGTGTCTCTCGCAAATTTCGGACATGATGCCGAGTTTGTCACAGCCGTACCCGATAATGATATAGGCGAGTGCGCAGTAGCCGCCCTCAGAAAATACGGCGTTGGCACAAAGCATATCGCCAGATGCGGCGAAAGGTTGGGTATATACTATCTTGAGATAGGCTCTGCAATGAGGCCGTCCAAGGTAATATATGACAGGGCTCATTCCTCAATTTCCACAGCATCTGAAAGCGATTTTGACTTTGATGCGATCTTCTCCGATGCCGACTGGTTCCATTTTACGGGTATAACTCCCGCAATATCCGATACTGCCGCAGAGCTTACAGAAGCTGCTCTCAAAGCTGCAAAAAAGCACGGCGTGACGGTATCCTGCGATCTTAACTTCCGCAAAAAGCTGTGGAGCACCGAAAAGGCACAGCGCGTAATGACAGGCCTTATGAAGTATGTGGATGTATGCATCGGCAATGAAGAGGACGCTGAAAAGGTCCTCGGCATGAAGGCAGGTAATACGGACGTTACAAGCGGAGAGCTCGAGCTTGCGGGGTATAAGAGCGTATTTGAGCAGATGGTTGAAAAGTACGGCTTCAGATACTGCGTATCATCTCTCAGGGTATCACGCTCCGCATCTGACAACGGATGGTCTGCATGCATATATGATACCGCGAGCAAGACCTTCTATCACTCAAAGGAATACAGTATAAGACCCATCGTTGACCGTGTGGGCGGCGGAGATTCCTTTGCGGCGGGCATAATATGCGGCCTGCTTGACGGCAAGGATTTCAGGGAAACACTTGAATTTGCCGTAGCTGCATCCGCACTCAAGCATACTATTCCAGGCGATTTCAACTATGTGACGAGAAGCGAGGCAGAGACTCTTGCCAAGGGCGATGCTTCCGGCCGTGTACAGAGATAAACAGTATACATACATAAGTTATGCCCATGAGCGTGTATGAACACTCATGGGCATGATGTTTTACATTAGTTTTCAGAAGCTGCAGATCACTTCATACTTACAGAGTTCCATTCTTCCGCATGACAGAAATCATATCCCAGCAATTCGGGTACTGAATCATAACAGTGGATAATATCATCAAAACTGTGTGCTGTGTATATCTTTCCGGATACTCCTATATATACCAGGGCAGGATAATAATATCCGATATCGCCTACATAGACAACAGGCTCTTTCGCAAAAGACAAAACGCTTTCAATAAACTCTGCCGAGTCCTCATCAATATATTCCTTATCCCACTGGTCATGCTTCGGATACAGCATAAATTCAATATCCGGGGAGCGATTGAGTTTTGCTCCTTCGGGCTCATTAAAGAACCACCCGCCTGCGATTCCGTAGTATTCCCGCAGGAAACACTCTGCACTCTCGGAAAGAGTTATTCCGTTTGATGTATAGAACTTTGCTGCCTCGGTAATATCGACGCTCCTGCCTTCATACCAGCCGGCAGCTCTCAGGCAGGTCATTATTTTTTCGTCATTGGTCCCGTTCAGAAGTACTCTCTTTGTCATAACATATACCTTTCTCTATGTATCATACCCCGTCGCACAGTCCCTCTGCCCTGCGGGGACAGTGTTCACAGTCGGGATTTCTTGCGGTACAGGTATCTCTGCCGAAAAGCACGAATCTGTGGCACAGGTCGGAGCTTTTGTCGGGCGGGAGTATCTTTCTCAGGTCGTTTTCAACTACTGACGGATCCTTTGATTTTGTAAGTCCCAGTCTTCCTGATATCCTTATGCAGTGCGTATCGCATACCACTGCGGGCTTTCCGAATACATCGCCCACAAGCAGGTTTGCGGTCTTTCTGCCTATACCCGGGAGCTTTGTAAGCTCCTCTACCGTATCGGGCAGCTTTCCGTCAAGCTCATACCAGAGCACGCTGCACATCTGTTTTATACTTGCGGCCTTTGTCCTGTACAGTCCGCAGCTCATGATAAGCTTTTCTATCTCGGATACATCAGCATCCGCAAAGCTCTTTATCGTAGGGAACCGCTCAAACAGCGCAGGGGTGACGGTGTTTACCCTTGCATCGGTACACTGGGCGGACAGACGCGCTGCTATCATAAGCTGATAGGGTTCTTTGTAGGTAAGGGAGCATACTGCATCGGGGTATACCCTTTCGAGTACTGCTATGATATTTACTGCTTTTTTTCTTTTATCCATATTATCACCGAAAGTTTAAAAAAATCCCCTCGGAAGAGGGGTGACTTCCAAGGGGGCAGGCTTGCGACAAGCCTATTGGGGGTAGGTCGATGTACTATCCAGTGTCCGCCCTGCAGGCACTCTATACTGCACCGCCCTTTGATACTATTATATTAGCACGCCTGACTTAAAATTACCTTAAATATTTGTTAATTTTGTGAAAAGTATTCACAGATGAAATGATAACGATTTCAGATATCGATTACATTGTTAGAATTTTGTCCTGTATGCCCTATGGCATACAGGATCTGATGATATCAATATCAGCGGTTGTGTATGAGTTCTGCGCATATATCCTTTATCTTCGCACAGCCTGTCATTCCCATGATCATAAACAGCTCGTCATTCATGGATGAGAGCTTCTTTACTGCGCCTGCGCAGCCTTCGGAGTTTATGCCCTCAAGCAGCGCCCTGCCGACGGATACGCCGTCAGCCCCGAGGGCAAGGGCCTTGAACATATCTGCCCCGGTATCGATATGACAGTCTGCGAATATCGTTACTCCCGAACCCTTCAGCGCCTCTGATATATCGGGAAGTATCATCAGGGGAGGAACTGCGGAGGGCATCCTGCCGTGATGATGGCTCACTACTATACCTTTTACGCCGCTCTCTGCGCATTTAACAGCGTCTGTTACGCTGAGCACGCCCTTTATCACAAAGGGCAGCTTTGTCTGTGAAACATAGTACTTTATATCCGCTGTACTTACAGGGGCCATTTCCATCCCCTCTATCACGTCATAACCGCCGTTTGAGAAGATATGGTCTATATCTATTCCTGTTGCGACACAGCCGTTTTCCTGTGCATACTGCATCTGCGAGAGTATTCTGTCCCTGTCCTTGTAGGGCTTTATTATGCGGACCGTGTCAGCACCTGTGGAGAGTATAGTTGACAGGCTGTTGTCATCCTCCATGCCCACCCAGTTGAGAAGGCCGAGCTTTGCAGTCGCTCTGGCATATGCGGCAAGACCGTTTATGTCATCCTTGACAGGCGCTCTCAGATGCGAGAACGCAGGTGTCATAAGCGGAGAGGAATATTCTTTTCCGAAAAAGGAAGCCCTGAGATCGGGCTTTACCGAATCAATTATGCGCTCCTCTATGAGAAGTGAGTCGAGATAGCATCTTGTGATCTCATTTGTGTCTGCAGTGGGGAAACATATCATATACGTCAGCTCCTTTGTTGTTGAGTTTGTGGTATTGCCTGTATAACGGGTCAGTTATAGTATATATTATTTCCGGAAAAAATGCAAGCCCGGCGGACAAAGCCCGCGGCTTCCTCGCTGATTTGTTTTCGGCGACGGCTGTATTTGCAGTATAGTACCGTTCATCAGTCAGATGTGATATGGCAATAAACGGCTATGAATACACGTTCCGCGGGGG